>JALYUI010000518.1 GCA_030853845.1 Bacteroidota bacterium
GTGGTAGGTATCGTAGCCTACTTCCTCCAAATCGTTGTGCTTGCCGCTCACGCGCAGGCACTTCTGGGTATCGGCGATGCGCTTGTAGGGCGCGGGCTTGTTACCCAGAAAATAGTCCTTGAACGGGGCCATGCCCGAGTTGATGAACAGCAGTGTGGGGTCGTCCTTCACCACAATCGGGGCCGAGGGCACAATGTGGTGGCCTTTGCTGGCGAAGAAATCGAGGAATTGCTGGCGGACGTGGCTGGCGGTGGGAAGCGACATAGATTGAGGTCCGACGCGGCCGAAATAACGGCCGGTGCGGTTTTTTTAGGTACTTTTCGGGACAATTGCAAAGGTAGCCATATGCCCTACAAAGAGCGCAGCATTGAGAAACAGTACTTCACCATCGGCGAAGTAGCCGCCCAGTTCAAGGTGGCCGAGTCGTTGGTGCGCTTCTGGGAAACTGAGTTCGACGAGTTGCGTCCGCGCCGCAGCAAGAAAGGCAACCGCCTCTACACCCCGCAGGACATCGAAGTTTTCCGCACCATCTATCACCTGGTGAAGGAGCGCGGCTACACCATCCCCGGCGCGCGCGACATGCTCAAGCAAAAAGGCCCGCAGCTCAAGGAGAAAATTGACGTGGTGCAGAGCCTGGAAAAGGTACGCGCGTTCCTGATGAGCCTGAAAAAGGAGGTAGAAGCGGCGGGCAAGGCGGAGCCGGATTCGGCCGAATAGCTCACCACGCCCCCCGGCCCCCTCTCCTTGGGGAGCGGGGGAGCCCGACAGCTTTTGGCTGGCCTATTTCCCGTTTTTGATTTTTTTCTGCTTGGTTTATGGATAGCGAGGGCGAGGAGAAGTCGTCTTATTTTCACGCCTTTATGACGGACGCGGAGACGTGGAGGAATTCATTGAAGGACTATTCGCGGGCGAACCGACAGAAGGCTACGGGAGCGGAAAATTCGCTGTGGCAACTGGTACGGGGAAATAAGCTGGGGCCGCGCTTTCGGCGGCAGCATGCTATTGAGCGGTATATCGTTGACTTAATTTGTCTGCCCGCCTGGCTAATTATTGAAGTTGATGGCGAGTATCATTTTAAAATTGAGCAAGCCGAGTACGACGGTGGCCGAACCTACGACTTACAAGAGCTGGGCTTCCATATTCTGCGCTTCACCAACGAAGAAGTTCTGCGGCAAGCGAACGATGTCCCAGGTATAATTTCCACCCACCTTAATAAGCACTTACCCAGCCCAAAGTCGTCAGGCTCCCCCTCTCCCCAAGGAGAGGGGGCCGGGGGGTGAGGTGAACCACATGAACGAATTTCTTTTCCACGAGCTGGCCCTCACGCTGCTACCTGGCATCGGCCCGCAGCTCACGCGCCAGCTGATGAGTTACGGCGGCTCGGCCAAAAACGTGCTGATGATGCCCCCCGGCAAGCTCCGCCGCATTCCCGGCGTGGGCGAGGTTACCGTGAAAAGCCTCACCGGGCCGGAGCGGGAAAAGGCCCTGCGCAAAGCTGAAGCTGATTTAAAAAAGGCCGAGAAGGACGGCGTTGAAATCCTGTTCTACACCAGCAAGCGCTTCCCCAGCCGCCTCAAGCAGCTGCCCGATGCGCCCGTCATTCTCTACTACCAGGGCACGGCCGATTTGAACGCGCCCAAAATCGTGGCTCTCGTGGGTACCCGTAAAGCCACCGACTACGGCCGCGAGCAAACCGAGCGCATCATCAAAGGACTGCTGCCGCACCGGCCGCTGGTCGTGAGTGGGCTGGCCTACGGCATCGACATCATGGCCCACCGCGCCGCCCTGGCCGAAGGGCTGGAAACCGTGGGCGTAATGGCCACCGGCTTGGATAGAATTTACCCCCATACGCACCAGAAAACGGCCGAGAAAATGCGCGAGCAGGGCGGCCTGCTCACCGAATTCCCCTTCGGCACGCCGCCCGACCGCTACAACTTCCCGGCCCGCAACCGCATTATCGCCGGCCTTTCCGATGGTACCGTGGTAGTCGAAGCGGCCATCAAAGGCGGCGCCCTCATCACCGCCGAGCTGGCCCTGAGCTACGACCGTGATGTGCTGGCCGTGCCCGGCAACTTGGGCTCGGCCGCATCCGAAGGCTGCAACGCGCTGATTCGGGACAACAAAGCAGCCCTCTACGCCGAACCCAGCGACCTGGAGCAGCTGCTGAACTGGGACGCCGCCCTGCACCAGTCGGGCAAATTCAAGCCCATTCCCTCCTACTCGGCCGATGATTACACGGCCGAAGAATTCAGCCTGATAACCGTGCTGGCTGCCGCACCCGGCCGCGAATTGCAGATGGACGAGCTGGCCTGGAAAGCCCAGCTGCCCATCTACGCAGTGGCCTCGCTGCTGCTGACGCTGGAGTTTCGGGGGGTGTTGCGGGCAATACCGGGGAAGAAGTTTGCGTTGGTGTAAAGCATAGATTTATCAAATTAGTGGGACTTTGCAGTTGGCGCGATGAGACAACAATGGGTATTTTTTTCGGGGGAATTGGTGGAGAAAATAGCGCTTCGATTATCCCTGCCCAACCGCGGCCTAACCTTCGGCGACGGTTTCTTCGAAACCTTGATTTTCGCCGAAAACCGCCTGCGCTTCGCCCCCGACCACCATGCTCGCATGCAGCAAGCCGCCGAAGCGCTATACCTCACTTTACCCACCGCGTTGGCCACGTCCGAAGCGCTGGAAGCGACCATGAACCGCCTCGCTACTGCCAACCACCTGCCCGCCGCCCGCCTGCGCTTACAGCTCTGGCGCGCGGGAGGCGGCCGCTACACGCCCACCACCGATGCCGCCGAGTGGCTGGCCACTGCCGAAGCCTTCGTGCCCGATAATTCGGCCATTGCCACGGCTGACTTCGCCTTGGAAACACGCTCCATTTACTCACCGCTTAGCTTTTGCAAAGGCCCGCAGGCGTGGCTTTACGTGCGGGCCGCCCATGAGCGGCAGCAGCGAGGGCTCGATGAGATTATTCTCTGCGATGCGGCCGGGCACGTGGCGGAAGCTGGCGCGGCGGCCATTTTCTGGCTGAAGGACAAGGTGCTGTTTACGCCCGCGCTCGAAACCGGGTGCGTGGCGGGCGTGCGCCGGGCGCAAGTGCTGCGGGCGGCGCGGGCGGCGGGCATAACCTGCCGCGAAGGTTTGTTTGGGCGCGCGGCTCTACTAACCGCCGATTCGGTTTTTACGGCCAACGTGGCGGCGGTGCGAGTGGTACTGCGGGTTGGCGGCGTGGAGCTCGGTATGCCGGACCTAGCCATTCTTACGAAATAAACAGTTTTACACCGGCGGGGGAACCCGCAATCCGGTCGATAACTTATGCCGGTTGGCCGGTAAAACACGCCTTGAAATGCCAGGAAGGCCCGCATTGGTACACAGCTTGCAAAGCCTGAGACAAGCGCAACAACATCTTCACCACTGCGCGTCACCTTCATTTATCATATACCATGAAAACTTCCCTGCTTTCGCTCATTGCCGCCCTGGGCATTTTTGCAACCACTACTGCTTCTGCCGCCCCGGCCCGCCCTCCTTTTAGAAACCACGAAGAAATCAGCCGCGTTGAGCGCGAACGCGCCGCCGAAATGGCTCGTCGTGAAGCCTTCGAACGTAGCCGCCGCGAAGCTGTTGAGCGCGCCCGCCGCGAAGCAGCCGACCGCGCCCGCCTCGAAGCGCAACGCCGGGCCGAACAGCAACGCGCCGCCGAACGCGACCGCTGGGAGCGTGAGCAGCAGCATGTTCACTTCCATCGTTAAGCCTCCTCTCTTAATTCTTACTCACAATGCAAGTCCCGGCCCACCAGCCGGGACTTGCTGTTGTCAGGGCCGGGCTTATACTGCCACCGGGGCTTTTATTGCCGGATATGGGTCGTAGTTCATCATTTCAAAGTCTTCGTATTTAAACCCGAAAATATCCGTCACCGCCGGGTTAATGCGCATGTGCGGCAGCGGCCTGGGGTCCCGCTCCAACTGCAGGCGGGCCTGCTCCAGATGGTTGGAGTACAGGTGAGTGTCGCCACCGGTCCAGATAAATTCGCCGGGTTGCAGGCCCACTACCTGGGCCACCATAAGGGTGAGCAGGGCGTAGCTGGCAATGTTGAACGGCACCCCCAGAAACACGTCGGCTGAGCGTTGGTAGAGCTGGCAGGAAAGCTTGCCATCGGCCACGTAAAACTGAAAAAGCGCGTGGCAGGGCTGCAGTTTCATGGCGGGCAGCTCGGCCACATTCCAGGCCGATACGAGGATGCGGCGCGAGTCGGGCTGCGACTTCAGCTGCTGGATAACCTGGCTAATCTGGTCGATATGGCCGCCGTGGCCGTCGGGCCAGCTGCGCCACTGGTGGCCATAAACCGGGCCGAGGTCGCCGTTGGTATCGGCCCACTCATCCCATATTTTCACGCCGTGCTCCCGGAGGTAGGCAATATTGGTATCGCCCTGGAGGAACCACAGCAACTCGTGGATAATGCTTTTGAGGTGTACCTTCTTCGTCGTCACGAGTGGAAAACCCTCGGCCAGGTCGAACCGCATCTGCGGCCCGAAAATGGACACGGTGCCGGTACCCGTACGGTCGGTTTTCACGGTGCCGGTATCGAGGATTTGCCGGAGCAGGGCTTGGTATTGGCGCATGGGGTTTGAGGTTTTACCGCCCAAAAATAGTAACTACACGCCGCTTAGTGTCCCATTTCGAGCGCAAAACCATTCAAACGAAAAAGCCGCCCCAGCAACTGGAGCGGCTTTTTAACTCTTGGGCTACGGCGGGCCGCCACTGCCTGGAAGCTACTTAACCGTAGCGACGGCGGCTTTAGGTACAGTTTTCACGGCGGCGGTTTTGCCGCCTTTCATGCAGCACGAGCCGCCAGCCATGCCGCCTTTCATGTCCTTGGTGCATGAAGCCTTCATTTCGGTGGTGCAGGTAGCTTTCTTGCCTTTCTGGCCAGGCTTGTCGTGGCCTTCATGAGCGAAAGCGCTGGTACCGGCAAAGGCAAACAGAGCAAGGGCGAGCAGGGAATTTTTCATAAGATACGAGCTGGGAGAAATGATGAAATCAAACCGCTTTTACGGTCGCAGCGCCTAATATACAATGCTGTTGCGGATATTGGTTCAGCAGCGTGATTGCCCTACTGTTTCGGAGCCAGCAGGGCAATAATGGCCGCGTTGCCGCCCTCGCGGGCCAAAGCCAGCGCATCCTTGCCATCGTCGTCCGTGGCGCGGGAATCGGCCCCGCTGCTGAGCAGCAACGCCACCATAGCCGGGTTGCCTTTGCTCACGGCCGTCATCAGGGGCGTGGTCTTGAAAGCGTCGGTCTGGTTCACCTGCGCTTTGGCGCTGAGTAGGAGCTTCACCACTTCCAGGCTGTTGTCGGTTACGGCCGTGATGAGGTAAGTCGTGGCCGAGCCGGGCACGATTTCAATGGCCGCGTTGGGGTCGGCTCCACCCTTGAGGAGCATCTCCACCGTCGGCAGGTCGCTTTTCAAAACGGCTTTTTTCAGGCTCGGGGCCGGCGTGGGGGCCTGAGCGAAACTGGTGAAAGCCACACAGCAAAGCGTAGCGGCGAGGAGACAGAATCTGGGCAAAGCCGTAAAATATTAAGGGTAAAATCGAGGAATCAATTACAAAGATTGCCAGCGGGTGGCCTTCCGTCAAAACGCAGTAATCAGGTTGTTTATTAAGTGTAAGCCGTTGTTTAAAAATTGATACTCGCAGTCCAGTTTAAGCTTTACCACCCAGCCGGTCGGCCCAAATTTGGCAGTCTGGCCAACGTCAACCGGCGCACCAGCCGGACCCCGGCCCGGCGCCACAAGCTTGCTCGAAGACTGACCGGCGGCCGAAACAATTACCGAAAGCCCGGCGTTGCCCACTGTCACACGCTGGCCTGTGGCCGGGCGGCTTTTCCCCTGGGCCGGGCCAGCGCGGCCGAACCTGATTTGGCGGGCTGCCAGCCCGCTCCCGCTCCCGCCATCTATGTCTATTCGTCGTTCTGCCCACCTGGCCTTGCTGGTGCTGGGCCTGCTCTCCGGCCTCAGCGCCTACTACGTAGCCCAGCTCCGCTTCAACTACAATTTCAACGACTTCTACCCCGCCGGCGACCCCGACCTTGATTACTACCAGGGCTACACCCGCCGCTTCGGCAACGACAACGACTACCTGCTGCTGGGCCTCGAAACCGCGCCTGGACACTCCGTATTCGAGCCCGATTTCCTGCGCCGCGTCGATTCGCTCACGCGGCTGGCGCGGCGGCAGGTGCACGTCGTGGCCGTCACCTCCCCCACCACCATCGCCAATCCCGTGGTCGAGGGCCTGGGTTTCTTCAACCTGCCCTACCTGCACCCCAACGAGCCCGCCCGCCGCCGGGCCGACTCCACGCTGATTTACCGCACGCCCGGCCTCGTGGGCAACGTGTTCAGCCCCGATGCGCGGGCAGTAGCCCTGGTCATCCAAACCACCCCCGACCTCAAAAAACCGCCTGGTGACTCCCTGCTCACGGCCCTGCGCGGCGGCCTCCGGCAGTTCGGCTTCCCGGAAAATCGCTACCACCTCGCGGGCCGCGCCGTGGCCCAGTCGGTATTTGTGGACCGGCTCCAATGGGAATTGATGGTGTTTATGAGCCTGTCGGTGCTGCTGGTCACGGGGTTGCTCTGGTTCACGTTTCGCACCTGGTGGGGCGTGGCCATGCCGCTCATTGTGGTACTGGGGGCTATTTTGTGGGGCCTGGGCGTGATGGGGGCCTGGGGCGTAAGCATTGATTTGATGACGGCCCTGCTGCCGGTGATGATGTTCGTAGTGGGCACTTCCGATACCGTCCACATCATCACGCGCTACGTGAGCGAGCTGGGCTACGGCGCCAGCAAGCGCGACGCCCTGCGTATTACCCTCAAGGAATCAGGCTTCGGTTCGGGCCTGTCAGCCCTCACAACCAGCCTAGGATTTTTCACGCTCATGACCAGCAGCATCCGGCCGATTTATAATTTCGGACTGTTTACGGGCATTGCCGTTCTGCTGGCATTTGTACTGAGCTTCACGCTGTTGCCGGCGCTGCTGGTACTGCTCAAGAAGCCGCAGCTGCGGGTGCCGCGCCAGCAGGGCCACAGCTGGGACGGCGTGCTAGCCCGCCTGTTTAGAACGGTTCTGGTGCGTCGGCGCTGGATTTTTGCCATCAGCACACTAGTCGTCTGCGTATCAGCCGGGTTGGCCACTCGGGTACACATCAATTCGGCGCTGCTCGATGATTTATCAAAAAACGACCCCGTAAGGCTTGATTTCGGCTTTTTTGAGCGGCAGTTTGCCGGCGTGCGGCCCTTCGAGCTGGAACTGAAGCCGGCCGGCGGCCACGACATTTACGACCTGAACGTGCTGCGCCAGACCGAGCATATCGAAACCTACCTGCACGACACCTACGGCCTGCGCTTCGCTGCCTCGCCCGTCACCCTGGTGAAATCGCTGCGCAAAGCGCTGAACGGGGGCGGTCTGGCCGAATACCGCCTCCCCGCCGATTCCACGGAGCTGACCCGCCTGCGCAGCAAACTCCGGCTATTTCGCAAAAAGCCGGAATTCCGCGCCCTGGCCCTGCCCGATGGCACCGCTGGCCGCCTCACCGGCCGCATGGCCGACGTAGGCAGCATCCGCGCCGATAAGCTGAACGATGGCCTGCGCCGCTACCTGCGCACCAGCATCGACAGCACGGTGCTGAGTACCCGCCTCACGGGCTCCAGCAACCTCATCGACAAAAATAACGAAAACCTGACTCTAAACATGATAACCGGCATGAGCATCGACGTGCTGATGGTCACGGTTATCGTGCTGGCCCTGTTCAAATCCTTCCGCATGACGGTAGTTGTCCTCATTCCCAACCTCGTGCCCATTCTCATCGTGGCCGGCGTAATGGGCCTGGCCGGCGTGAATATGAAGGTGAGCACGAGCATCATCTTCACCATCGCATTCGGCATCGCTGTCGATGACACCATCCACTTCATCAGCAAATTACGCCTCACCCTGGGCCACGAGCCCGACCTGTTCAAAGCCGTGAAACGCACCTACCTGCTGGCCGGTAAAGCGGTAGTGGTCACCTCGCTCATCCTGGTCGGCGGCTTCTCCACGCTGCTGTTTTCCTCCTTCGATGGCACCTTTTACGTGGGCCTGCTCATCGGCCTTACCCTGCTATTCGGCGTGGTAGCCGAGCTGACGCTGCTGCCGCTGCTGATTCTGTTTTTCTACAAGCATAAGCCGAAGAAAGTGGTGGCAAAGTCAGTGTTTCAATAACCCAGGCTAATCCGCTGCTCAAACCACTTGTACAAGCCATTATCACAAAACAATGCGCTACTTTCTAGATATTTTATTATGAATTCAAATACACATTCTATTATTGAAACTTTGATATATAATTGGTGATTATTATTTATTATATCATACAATTTTTCTTTATTTGACTTTAATCTAATTTTCCAAGTATCGCTATAAATTAAATATTCAGCAAGTACGAATTCGCTTCCTTTAATTCCATTCTTGTGTTCAATCAATTCCCTCATGGCCTCTTCAAGTGGAATTATCCTGAAAATATAATTACCTGATTCAAAGCCATTGCTGAACTCATAAAAAGCCCGTAGGTCGTCTGGAAGCCGGAAGCCTTTGTTCAAAAGACGATTCAAACTCAGCAATCAATTATTGGGGTGCTGGCGGGTTAATTTGAATATCGAATTCATCTTTTTTATTTAGCAACTCTTGAATAACAGCTTCAAGATTTATCATAATAAATGGCGATTTGAAAGTTATGACTATTCGCTACAAAAAGACTATTCCTCCGTCCGGTACATCACATCCGAGCGCAGCACGTATTTCACGCCCTGCGTCACCTCGCTGCCTTCGTGGTAGAGGCTGTGCAGGAAAATGAGCGCCATGCCCTGCCGGGGCCGGATGCGCAGCCCGCGAAACGTGGTGTCGCCGCCCTGGAAATTGTCGTTCAGATACACCATGAAGGTGAAGTAGCTGGCTTCGCGCTCGTTGCGAATGTAGCTTTCGTCGTAGTGTCCCCGGAACTGGTGGCCGCGCTGGTAGCGGTAGAATCGGAACAGCTCGTTGAGACCGATGGGCTGGCTGCGGCCCAGTTGCGCGGGCACGAAGGGCTGCACCTTTTCCCAAAGCGTCTGCGCCAGCTCTTCGTTGTTATAAAATGCGCGGTTGTTATTGCGAATGTCCGTTCGCACTTTGCTCCCGCCGGCGGTGTTGACTTTAGCCAATTCGAACCCAACTTTCTCGCTCAGTACGATACTTTCCAAGCATTCCTGCCGGGTCATGAAGTCTTCAACAGTGAAAATGGAGTCAGTGAGCCGTGTGAATTTCATACCGCAAATTAGCCCCTGGCCTGCAATGAACTGGCTTATTGAGGTTATAAAACTTAAAAGCCAAATTTCGTTAGTAACTTTGCATTTCAAAGTTCTTCGCAAGACATGAAATATTTCGTAGCACCTGATTCCATCGTGCGCCGCATCTGGGGCACATCCGATACGGTGCTATTCATC
>JALYUI010000537.1 GCA_030853845.1 Bacteroidota bacterium
GCTCATAGCGCAGGTTGGCCGCGCGCCACACGCAGAAGTCGCGGCGGACTTCGAGCGGCCCGGGGGCGGGCACGGCGGGCAGGGCCGGCGGTGGCGTGGGCGCAGCCAGCACTACCAGCCGCGCCGCTTCGGGCAGCAGGTCCAGCAACAGCGCCGCCCGCTCGTCCACGGCCCGGCTCATCGAACGTCGGTTAGCCTCCAGGTTGGCCAGCAGGCTGCGGCTGATGCCCAGAAAGCCGGCCAGCTCCTGCTGCGGCACGCCCAGGTACTGCCGCAAAACGGCCAGCCGCGAGTCGGGAAAATTGGAAGGACGGGCCATGCGGAAGGAGCGGGCTAGCGGTGAAACTTATTCGTGCCCGGCTTGCGAATATGTTTCACATCAGTGGTTTCCGTGGCTTGCCGCTTGGTATCACCTGCCCCGGCCGTTGAGGCGTACCCCATTATCCCCGGCCCGACCAGCCATCGGCGGGCCGCATAGCGGCGGTGCTGCGCAGCTGGAAATCCATTCCCAGCGCGGCCAGGGTGCTGGTAAGGTCCAAGTCGAGGTTTTCGAGGGCGCTCGAAGGGTTTTGGCGACGAAGCTTTTGCGCCACCGAAACGGGAGCCACCGGCAGCGGCGGGCGCTCCAGAAACAGCACGACTTCGATGCGCAGGCCCGGCTGGAACAGGCCGGCGGCCACGGCCTGCAATTCGGGGTCGCGGGTGCGGGCGGCAGCGTAGAGGCCGCTCAGGGTGTTGAGGGCCTTTTGCACCACGGTTTGCCGGAGCGCGCTCACGTTGCGCTCGGCCGGCTGGGCACTGACGCGGTAGTCCTTAATTTCGATGAGCAGCAGCCGCTCCTCCGGTCCCGGCGTCTGGCTCACCACGTCCACGCCGCGCACGTTTTGCACCTTGCTCTCGATGCGCTGGCGGTAGAAGCTGGCGTTGGGGCTGTGCGTGTCGCCGTCGTATTTCACCACGGCCCAACCGGCCGGAAAGTCCAGCCGGATGCCTTTTTCAGTTACCGTTGGCATCCTCCTGGTCTAATACGCGCTGAAAACGGTCGGACTGGTCCAGCTCTGCATCGAGGGCTACAATGTCGGGCAGTAGCTCCAGGTTGTCGGCCGTAGCCACCGTTACAGCCCCGCCCGCCCCGGCGCTGAGGCCGAAATACCGCACCGGCTTTTGATGCTGCTGCGCCAGAATGTGCAGCTCTTTCATCAAAAATAGGCTGTGCGTGGCCAGAATAACCTGGAAGCCTGCTTTCGCCAACTCAGTGAGCACGGCGGCCATGTCCTTCAACAGGGCGGGGTTGAGGTTGGCCTCCGGCTCGTCCCAGAATACGGGATTACTCGGGACCAAAACCCCATTGTGTAATAGCCTTGCCAGCATTGCAAATTTGCGAACACCTTCAGCTACTAAATTAATATCCAAGCGGCGTTGCTTTGAAACAAGGTAGAACCTTTCGCCTTGCGTCTCTATTGCGCCGCCTAGAATTTTCTCCAATAACTCTAGTGGCTTCGCTACAGCTGGGTCTGTTTTTCGAACCGGAATTTCAAACAGCAACTCTACCAGTGAAGGGTAGGTATCATCTATAGGTAAGCTCCTCTTTTCATAAATCGAGCGCAACCAAGCCAGCGTCAGCACTTCTTTAGGCGGAATAAAGATGGCGCGCGACAGGTTTACTTTTTTAGGGTAATTTCTTACTGAAATAGAGTTGGTTTCAAAAGGGTCAAATTGTTTCGTTGAGCTTGTAAATTCAAAAACAAGATGTTCAGGTGAAGCAAGGCCGAATGTCACATCTACGGAGGCAACAGACTTTTTCTTACTCCAGCGCACCAATTTGCCTAGTTCTTCAGATTGGAATAAGTCAGTAAGTCTTTGGCCCACGTAACGCCGCCAATTGGGCTTGTCATTACTTAGGAGGTCGTCGTTCAGAATTTTTGCTGTTACACGTGCAGTTAGGTACCCCACTTTCAGCACATGGCTCTTGCCCGTGCCATTCGCGCCCACCAGCACATTCAGTCCCGGCCCAAATGCAAAGTCGGCATCTTCAAATACGGTGAAATTGCGGAGGTGCAGGCGTTTTAACATGGTGCGAAGCTACGCCACTGCCCCTACTTTTACCACCTCCACCACTCACGGCATCCCCCGTCCTATGCTCACCGACCTCACCCCCGCCCAGCGCCAGCTGGCCGACTACCTCGGGCACCTCTCGGGGCGATGCTGGCAGGGTGCCGGCTGGATTATGAACCTCGAATACGTCGCCTGGCACGCCCTCACCGACGGCCCCCGACGCTTCGGCTACGCCAGCATCACGGCCGAAGATATTGCCACCCTCCGCCAGCTGGCCAACGCCGCCAACGCCTGGATTTACTGGAACCCAACCACCCGTGAAACGGCCGTGCCTCTGGCCCAGTGGCCCGCTCACTTCAGCGCGGAGCTGGGTAGCAACCGGGAGCTGCTCGACGGCTAACGGCCGATGGTGGGCAAGAACTAATTTTTGCGTCTCCGCGCTGAATGGCCGCCCGTCCCGCCCTTAGCAGTCGCTTTTTCCGCCCTTCCAGCCACCCCAGCCCCGTTTGCTGCGTAAGTTGCGACCGATGCGTCGTTCCCTCTACTTCCTGTTCTTGCTCGCCCTCGGAGCCACCCAACTGCCGGCCTGCGCCCAGTCGGCCCCCGAGAAGCCCGCCCCGGCCGCGCCCGCAGTGGCCGTGGCGGGCCAGCCGCTGCCCTGGCTCGATTCGCTGCTCAACGCCTCGCCCATCCTGCGCCAGCACCAGGCCGGCCTGAGCCTGGCC
The DNA here is from genome assembly GCA_030853845.1 of Bacteroidota bacterium. Lineage (GTDB taxonomy): Bacteria > Bacteroidota > Bacteroidia > Cytophagales > Hymenobacteraceae > Hymenobacter. The sequence continues at coordinate 2,781 of JALYUI010000537.1, forward strand.
TACGCCGACAGCACCCGCCCGTTCTACGGCTACCAGGAGGCCAAATACTTCGTGCCGGCCAGCACCATGAAGCTATTCAGCCTCTACGCCGGCCTGCACCTGCTGGCCGACTCGCTGCCCAGCCTGCGCTACTTCAGCCGCCACGACACCCTGTTTTTTCAGGGCACCGGCGACCCCACCCTGCTGCACGGCGACGTGCCCAGCCGCCGCGCCTTCGACTTCCTGCGCCTGCGCCCCGAGGCCAGCCTCGCCTACTGCCCCATTGCCTGCGTGCCCGCCTACGGCCCCGGCTGGACCTGGGACGACTACGGCTACTACTTCCAGCCCGAGCGCACGGCTTTCCCGATTTACGGCAACACGGTGCGCTTCTACGCCACCCCACCGGCTCCGCTGCGGCGTGGAGCGCATCCGGCGGCCGGCCCGGTCCAGTCGCACATCCGGGTGCTGCCCCGCTTTTTCGCGCCGCTGGTGGGGCCGGCCCCGGCCAGTCTGCTCTCGCCCGAGCTCGACGACGATGTGCACGTCGTGCGCGCCCCGCACGAAAACCGTTTCTACGTGCTGCCCACGGCTAAAAAATGGGTCGATGAAACCCCCTTCGTCACCAGCAGCGGGCTGATGCTGCGGCTGCTGGGCGACACCCTGCGCCGGGCCACCACCGGCGCGCTCTGGCGGCCCCGGCCGGGGCAGGACTCCATTCGCACGCTCTCCGGCCTGCGGGTCGATTCGCTGTACCGGCGCATGCTGCGGGTGAGCGACAATTTCCTGGCCGAGCAGCTGCTGCTCATGTGCAGCACCAAAGTGGGCTACCGCGACTCGCTGAGCAGCGCCCGCGTGATTCGCTACGCCCGCCGCAACCTCCTCCCCGGCCTGCCCGACCGCGTGCACTGGGTGGATGGCTCGGGCCTCTCGCGCCTCAACCTCGTCACGCCCCGCACCCTCACCAGCCTGCTCCTGCGGCTGCACCAGGAGCTGCCCGAGCGCCGCCTGCTGAGCCTGCTGGCCGCCGGCGGCGGCCAGGGCACCCTGCGCAAGCGCTACCACGATGCCGCCGGCCCCTGGGTGTGGGGCAAAACCGGCACCCTCACCAACAACCTCAACGTGTGCGGCTTCCTGCGCACCAAAAGCGGCCGCCTGATAGCCTTCACCTTCATGAACAACAACCACGTGGCCAGCAGCTACGCCATGCGCAGCGAAGTGGAGCGGGTGCTGCTACAGGTGCGCGCGCGGCTGTAAACCGGCCGGCCCGGAATGCGTACGCCGATTCCAGGCGGCCTGCTGCGTGTTTTTGGACTCACGCTTCAACCTTCGATGCCAATGGCTCACTTACTGGATAACCCGGCGTGGAACGCGCTGATTTCGGGCAACCGGCACCTGGCCCTCGGCACGGAACAGGTAAAGCTGTTTGCCGCGGATGTGTCGCCCTTTGTCGGGTTCGCAACGCCCTCCTCCCAGGCTTTTGCGGTGCTGCACGCCCTGGTGCCGGCCGAGCGCCGCCTGGGGGTGATAAGCCCCGAGGTGCTGGAAATTCCGCCCCGCTGGCAGGTGCTGCAACAGATGCAGGTATACCAAATGGTGCAGGAACACTCTGCCAGCGGGCCGTTGGCAGTGCGGCCGCTGGTTCCGCTGGGGCCGGCGCAGGTGCCTGCCATGCTGGCCCTCACCAAACGAATGAATCCCGGCCCGTTTTTCAGCAATACCATCGCGTTTGGCCACTATCAGGGAATTTTCGACGGCGACGAGCTGGTGGCCATGTCCGGGCAGCGGCTGCACGCCGGGTCCTTTGCCGAAATCAGCGCCGTGTGCACCCACCCCGATTACCTGGGCCGTGGCTATGCCAGCCACCTGATGCGCTTCCAGGCGCAGTGCATTCGGGCGGCGGGCGGCATCCCGTTTCTCCACGTGAGAGCCGACAACGCCACCGCCATCAAAGTCTACCAGGCGCTGGGCTTCACGATTCGCCGGGAAATGAGCATTTGCATCGTGCAGCAAAAGCCGGCGTAGCGCGGTGCATGGCTCCGGCCGACGTGGCCCGGCTGCGACCCCGGCTGTGGTGGCGGAAAGGCCGGCTAATGCGTGACCACCACTTTCTGGGTAGCCGCCACGCCGGTGCCGGCCACTTTGAGGTAGTACACCCCGGCGGCCAGGGCTGATAAATCGAACTCGGCCGGCACCGAGGGGTGCAGCTCCAACGCAGCACGCACGGGCTGGCCCAGCGCATTGTAGAGCGTGGCGCGCAGGTCGTTGGCCACGCCGCCTTCGGGGGCAACGGTCAGGGTGCCGCTGGTCGGGTTGGGGTACACGCTTACCGATAGGCCGGCGGCCAGGAAAGTAGCCGTCACCACGTAGGTCGTCACGGGCTCATTCACCACAGCGTGGCCCGATTGCGGCCCGGTGGCCCCGGCCGGGACGACGCCATAGTAAGTAGGGCCGGGCGTGTAGGGGTAGGCCCCGGCGTACTGGCTGTTGATGGTGACGAAGTAGGCGTAGGTGCCGCCCGGGTACTCAGGCGTGACGCCGTAGCGGCCGTTGTGCACGTCGAGGTCGCCGCGCCCGGCCACATACTCAAAGTCCTCTACATAATAGCCCAGGGGCTTACTGGCCGACACGGCCGGGCCGGGCTGGCTGGCCGTGGAGCCATCGGGCAGGGTGGTGCGGGTGCTGATGCTGCGGGCGCGGTACGAGCTGCGCATACTTTTGATGGCTCCGGCCGTGGTAGTGCTGGCGTAGCCGTAGGCCCCATAAATGGGGTAGCCATCGAGGGCGAAGCCGATGAGCGGGGAGTGGCGGGTGCTGTCGTGGTCGTCGTAGAGGCAGCGGGGGTTGAGGTGGTGGTGGTACTCGCCGTTGCCGGCCGGGTGGCCCAGGCAGGAGTCGAAGCTGGGCCCTTCGACCACGATGGCGTTCTGGTTCCACACGCCCTGGTTGAGGTAGCTCATGGCATCCTTGGCGTTGAAGACGCTCACGCCGTTGCTCCAGATGCCGGTGTGGCCCAGCGGCGTGGCCGTGCCCGCGCCGGCGTTGGGCTGGGGCGTGCGCGTGATTTTGAACACGAAGTTCTGGTTGGTGGCCGCGTTGGGGTTGTTGGGCCAGGGGCCGATGCCGTAGGCCGGCACGCCGGTGCAGGTGATGTAGACGCTGCCGGCCGAATACTGCACCCGCTGCACGTTGCTGGGGATGCTGTTGTAGCCGGTGGCCCCGGTGGTATTCACCAGCCAGCCGCTCACAATGGGCGTGATTTGGGCCGTGGCCGCCGCCGGGGCGAGCAGCAGCAATGCCAGAAAGTAACGGTGCAACATAAAGGACACGAATTAGGAAGCCGTAAGCCGGACTTCTTTGCGCTCTGTAGTGCTTACAGTTACCGCAGAGCGCCGGAAAGATAGTAGCTGCCGCCACCACTCTGGCCGGTGCGCCGCCGAGCTGCCCGGCCGCACCGACCAAATCCCGATTCGGCCCGACAATTGGTCGGTATCGTCCGAAAGAAGCGAAAAGCATCGGTGAAAAAGGCCCCAGTGGGTTTGCAGGGTATTTTTAAGGGGGTCTTTCAGTCGTCAATCATTCGTGGGGAAAGTAGGCTTGGTTTGACGCGGTTATCAGCGTGAGCCGTGCCGCTGCCGCCAGTGCCGCCGGTGCCTTCGAAGCCCACCCCAGCCCTTTTGCCGACTATCTGGTCGGGAGCTCGGCCCTTACCGCCCTTACTCCTCCACGTTCACCAGCCGGTAGCGCACGGCCGATTTCTTGGGCATGATATCGAGCCCGATGCGGTGGGCGTAGGCTTTGGTAAAGGCCGCGCCGAAGTAGAAAATCATGGCGCAGTAGAACACGAACAGCAGCACCAGCACCAGGCTGGAGGCCGGGCCGTACACCGGCCCCAGGTCGCGGGCTACCAGCAGGTGGCCCAGCACCACTTCGCCCAGGCTAATGAGCAGGGCCGTGAGCGCCGCCCCGCGCGTAACGGCCCGCCAGGGCACTTTGGCCAGGCTCAGGGTGCGAAACGTGACGCCGAACCACGCCGCCAGAATCAGCCAGGCGATAAGGGAATTGAGGCCGCGCACCACGAAGAAGGCGAAGGTGGCATCGAAGTCGCTAATGCTGGCGGCAAACAGGTTCAGGGCGGTATCGGCCCCGAAGGCCAGCAGGGTGAGCACGGCCGTGGCCAGCAGCAGCCCCGCCGAGCGCAGCCGCTCGCGGGCGGCCTGCAAAAACTTGCCCGCGTCGCGCTTGGGCCGAATCTGCCAGAGCTGGTTGAGCGAATGCTGAATGATGGTGAACAGCGTGGTCGCCACGAACAGCAGGAAGCCGAAGCCCACTATCGTCACCAGCCGGCTGCGCATGGGGTCGGCCACGTTCATCACAATCTGCGAAACCAGCCCGGCGGCCGAAGCACCCACCAGGTTGCTCACCTTGCTCAGCAGCATCATGCGCACCAACGACGAGGGGTAGAGCGAGCTTAGCAGCTGCACCAGGATGATGAGGATGGGCGGCAGGGCAAACGAGGTGAAAAATGCCGTGGCCGCGCCCAGCCGCAGCGGGTCGTTCTGGCCCAGCTCGCGGCCGGCACGGTGCAGCAGAATAAGCAGCTCGCGCCACCAGGGGCCAGACAGCCCGGCCTCAGAACCTAACTTTATCATAATGCCCGGATGGCAACGTTTTGCGACGGCAGCGTACACGAAAGCGGCGCGCGCCACGAAGGTACGGGCGACTGAACGCCGCCGGCCCTGGCCCGCCCCTCGCCCCATGCTGCCGCCCGAACCGAACTTGTTGCCGCCCGGGGCACCGCCCCATTCCTGGTTCCGGCGTACGTGCATCGACCCGTTTTTAGTTCTGCTTCGCGCCGGGCTGTCGCCCGGGCGGCTGGCTTTGGCCGTGGCGCTGGGCGTGGCCTTCGGGCTGGTGCCCACGTTTGGCGTTACCACGCTGGTGAGCGTGGGGGTGGGCCTGCGGCTGCGGCTCAACCTGACGGCCATGCAGCTGGCGGCCCAGATGAGTGCTTTCCAGCTGCTGCTGCTCGTGCCGATGCTGCGCGCCGGGGCCTGGCTGATGGGAGAGGGGCACAAAGTGGCTCATCTTTCCATGCGCAGCCTGCGGCACCTCATTGCCCAAGAAGGGTGGGGGGCGGCCGGGCGGCTGCTGTGGCGGGCCGAGCTGGGCGCTTTGATGCTGTGGCTGCTGGCGGCAATTCCGCTCGTGGCCGGGCTCTACTTTGGCCTGCGCGCTTTGTTTCAACGGGTGCTGGCCCGGCAGCTGGCCGCCCTGCCGCGCCCATGAATTAAAGCCCGGCCCGGGACTTAGCGCCCGCCGGGCCGGGGTACCTTTGTGGTCGGAAAATGACTGGCCCGCCACCCAACGTGCGCCGCGCCTTTCCCGTACCCGCTACGGCACTAGCCCGTGCCGGGCTTACCCGCCCGCCTGCTTATGTCGCCCTTGCCCCTGCCCGCCGACCCTTCGCCCCCCGCCTCCTGGTTCCGCCGCCGCGTGCTCGACCCGCTGCTCGGCCTGCTGAAGCAGGGCCTTGCCCCCGGCCAGCTGGCCCTCACCGTGGCCCTGGGCATTACGCTGGGCCTGATACCGCTGCTGGGCGCCACCACCGTGCTGGCCGCCCTGCTGGCCTGGCGGCTGCGCCTGAACGTGGCCGCGCTGCAGCTCGTAACGCACCTGCTCACGCCGGTGCAGGTGCTGCTGCTGCCGCTGCTGCTGCGCCAGGGCGCGCTGCTGCTGGGAGCAACTTCCGGCGCTGATTTAAGCTTGTCGGCCGTGCGCCACCTCGTTGCCACCAACTGGCGCGCGGCCCTGCGCCTGCTCTGGCGGGCCGAGCTGGGCGCGCTGGCCCTGTGGGCCGTGGGTGGCGTAGTGCTGGGTATTGTGCTCTACCTGGTTCTGAAGCCGGTATTCACCCATATTGCGGCCCGGCAGGCCAACGAAAACGTAGCTGCTTCCTGAGGTCGGGTTCGTTTGAAACGCGCATGCCCTAGCGTCAGCTTCTGCCGTATGAGAGCAGTTTTCAAGTTGATATATTGCGTCGCTACCTCCGTAAATCAATCTGAAAACTGCTCCAGGTTCTCCTGTTACGCGGCGGTCGGTAGCGCGAACTTTGTAGGGCGCGTCCCCGCGCCGTCTGACGGCTTTAACGGCGCGGGGAAGCGG
>JALYUI010000551.1 GCA_030853845.1 Bacteroidota bacterium
TCAAGCGCCTGGCCGAGGACCTGCGCCAGAACCCGCGCCCGGTGCTGGTGGAAGCCCTCACGTTCCGGATGCGCGGCCACGAGGAAGCCAGCGGCACCAAGTACGTGCCCCAGAGCCTGATGGAAGAGTGGGCCGCCAAAGACCCGGTCGAGAACTACGAAAAGTGGCTGCTGGCCGAGGGCATCCTCACCGAAACGGCCAAGCACGGCATCCGCGAAAAAATCAAGGCCGCCATCGAGGCCGGCCTGCAGGAAGCCGACGCCGAGCCCATGCCCACGCCCGACATCGCCGAAGAAATTGCCGACATGTACCAAGCCTTCGACGCGCCCGTCACCGACGCTCCGAAAGATGCGGCGGCTCCCGAGAAGCGCTTCATTGATGCCATTCAGGAGGGCCTGAAGCAGAGCATGGAGCGCTACCCCGAACTCGTGCTTATGGGCCAGGATATTGCCGATTACGGCGGGGTGTTCAAAATTACGGAGGGCTTCGTGGCCGAATTCGGCAAGGCGCGGGTGCGCAACACCCCGCTGTGCGAGTCGGCCATCGTGGGCATCGGGCTGGGGCTGAGCATCAAGCGCAAGAAGGCCATGGTAGAGATGCAGTTTGCTGATTTTGTCACCTGCGGCTTCAACCAGATTGTGAACAACCTGGCCAAAAGCCACTACCGCTGGGGCCAGAATGCCGATGTGGTAGTGCGTATGCCCACCGGCGCGGGCTCGGCGGCCGGCCCTTTCCATTCCCAAAGCAACGAGGCCTGGTTCACCCACGTGCCCGGCCTGAAGGTTGTGTACCCCAGCAACCCGCACGACGCCAAAGGCCTGCTCTGTGCCGCCTTCGAAGACCCCAACCCGGTGCTGTACTTCGAGCACAAGATGCTCTACCGCAGCCTCACCGGCCCCGTGCCCGAAGCCTATTACACTACACCCATCGGGCAAGCCGCGCTGGCCGCTGAGGGCGACGAGCTGAGCATCATTACTTATGGCATGGGCGTGCGCTGGGCCCTGCAAACCTGCCAGGACCTGGGCGTGTCGGCCGACATCCTCGACCTGCGCACCCTGCTGCCCTGGGACGAAGAGGCCGTGCGCAAAACGGTGGAGAAGAATGGCCGCGTCATCATCCTGCACGAAGACACGATGACGGGTGGCATCGGCGGCGAAATCGCGGCCTGGATTGGCGAGCACTGCTTCGAGCACCTCGACGCGCCCGTGCGCCGCGTGGCCTCGCTTGATACCGCCATTCCGTTTGCCCCGCCGCTGGAAGCCGCCTTCCTGCCCCAGCAGCGCCTGCGCGAGCAGGTGCAGGCGCTACGCAGCTATTAGGGTGGGGTAGGAGGGTGTGGCAGGAGGGCAAATGAAAGAACGTCATGCAGAGCGCAGCGAAGCATCTTTACCGCAGCAGTAATTAATAACGGAGCAACGAAGCGGTAGGGATGCTTCGACAAGCGGACGACAGATGAGGCACGACGTTCTTTTACCCTCCTCCGCTCCCGCCAGCTTGGCGCGGTTTTCGCGCGTTCAGTTTATGGTTATTTACGTATGCTGGATTCGGCCTATTATCCTGTGAAACAACGCTATTCTTCCAATTTCCGGCTGCTGGTACTGGGCGTGCTGCTTGCGGTGGGCCTGAGCGGGTGCAGCCTCTACCACAAAGTGGTGCACCCCTACCGCCTGCCCACGCCCAAGCCTTCGCCCGAGTTCATTGCCCAGCAGAAGGCCGATAAAAAGGCCCGGGAAGCCCGCGAGCAGGAAGCCCGCTCCAACCGGGGCGACAGCGAAAAAGCCAAAGGCATCGCCGGCCTGTTCGGCAAGAAGGCTCCCGTGGAGGCAGCCACCGATATCTCGACGCCCAGCGGCGCGGCCCTGGCTACCACCGCCACGACCGAAACCCGCACCCTGCCCGAAAAATCGACCGTGCGCTACGATAAAAAGGGGCTGATGAAGAACCAGCCCAAGCTGAAGCGGCGGCGCATTCACAAAACGCACAAGCCTTTCCGCCCCGGGCAAGCCATTCGCAACTTCTTCAAATTCGACCTCCATGCCAAACCCAACTACGACCCCGACCACAAGCCGCAACCCAAGCAGCCGGCTCTCGCGCCCGATGCCGCCCCCGCGCCGGATAACGCCCCCGGCGGCCCGCCCGCTGCGCCCGATGCCGCCCCAAAGTAGCCGCCCCGGCCGGCTGGTCGCGCTGCTGAGCCTGCTGTTGTTGCTGGCAGGGCTGGCGGCCGCCCCGGCCCATGCTCAGATTACGAAAGAAAAGCCCGGCCGCATCCGGGCGGCCAACCGCCGCGCCCTGCGCGAGGCCCGCGAAATCGATTCGCCCTACAAGGAGAGTCACCTCGACGTGACCCGTGAGCAACTGCGCCGCGGCGGCAGCACCGAGCCGCAGCCCAATGCCAGCCCCGGCACCGAATACGCCACTGGCACGGCCCCCAACGTAAAGCCGCCCGGCCTGCTGGGCATCCGGCGGCGCACGGCCATTCAGCAGCCGCCCGCGCACGAGGTGAAAAAACCGAAGGAAAAGAAAAAGTGAGCCGCCCGGCGGGAATCAACTACCCGTTGGTTGTTGTAGTGTACTCAATACTGAGATTATATCCGAAAAAACCCTTTATGTCCACCCCCTGGCTCCCCCTCACCCAACCCGAACAAATTATCGACCTGGCCCAGGCTTCGCACGAGCAGCCGGTGCTCATTTTCAAGCACAGCACGACCTGCTCCATCAGCGCGGCCGCCAAGGGCAAAATTGAACGCCAATGGGCCGACAGCGGCCTGGACCTGCCCATCTACTACCTCGACTTGCTGCGCTTCCGCCCGCTCTCGGCCCAGATTGCCGAGCAGTTCGGCATCCGCCACGAGTCGCCGCAACTGCTGCTCATTCAGGACGGCGAATGCACCTTCGACGCCTCGCACATGGGCATCCGCCTCAGCGACGTGAAGCAAGCGGTGAAGCAGTAAGTTTTGGGTTGCTGGTTTCTGCGTTGGAAAATCAACCAACACCTAAAAACCAGCAACTAACAGCTTACTACTTCACGTATTCGAACACGATGTTTTGCCGCACTTCCGGGTGCAGGCTCAGGCCCACCGGGCAGGTGTGGGCGGCGCGCTCCAGCAGGGTCCGGTCCGACGGGGCCAGACTGGCGGGCAGTGAAAACGTCACATCAATCTGCGCGATGCGGCGCGGCGGCTCGGCGCTCATGTGCTTCTGCACGGCGAAGGTGGCACTGGTCAGGTCCCAGGCGTGGCGCTCGGCTACAATGCCCATTACCGTCATCATGCATGCGCCGAGGGCGGTGCTCACCAGGTCGGTGGGCGAAAAAGCTTCGCCCCGGCCGTGGTTGTCGAGGGGCGCATCGGTCTGAATAATATTGCCCGAAGCGGTGTGCGTAGCTTCGGTGCGGAGGTGGCCGGCATAGCGGGCGGTGGCGGTGTTCTTCAAGTCAGATAGTTACCTTTAAGGCGTTGTCCGTTCAACAGCTAATTTACGTACTTCAGGCGTACGGCCGTGCAAACTGATGGCTTCGCGCTCTATTTTCGGTTCGTTATGAAACCCTTTAAGCTTCGCGTTGCCGGCCTGCTGCTGGCCGGCCTGCTGGCTGGTGCCAGTGCCCATGCCCAGGCCCCGGCCCAAGCCCCCCGGCGGCCTGGCCCGGTAGCCAATGCCCCTTCCGACGAGCAGTCGTACAACAAGGAATTTGTGTTCGGGGTAAATTTCAACGACCAGGGCGGCCTGCTCGGCGGCGTGTCGATTCGCTCGTCGCGGGTGCTCGACGACCGTCTGCTGCGTTTCTGGAGCCTGGAGGGCGTAATGCTGAAAAATCGCAAGGAAGAGCGTAAGGCGACGGTTATTGGTGGCAGCTACGTCCTGCGCAAAACCAACTACGCCTTCGTGCTGCGGCCCTCGTTTGGCATGCAGCGCATCCTGTTTCGCAAGGCGGCCGATGCCGGCGTGCAGGTGAACGCGCTACTGAGCGCCGGGCCGTCGTTGGGCCTGCTCATGCCCTACTACATTATCTACGACCGCACGCCATTTCCTTCCGGTAATCCTAACCTGGCGACCGACGATATTGTGACCGAGGCCTTCGACCCCACCAAACACACCTCACCTGATAATATTCTCGACCACGGCCCACTTTTTAGCGGCATTAGCCAGACGCAGGTGGTACCGGGCGTGCACCTGCGGGGCGGGCTCAGCTTCGAGTACGGGCGCTATCGGGATGCCGTAGCGGGCCTGGAAGCGGGCTTTATCATCGAAGGTTTCACCAAGCGGATACTTATTCTGAGCCCCGACCAGAATGCGACTACCGACAACCTGAACCGCAAATTCCTGCCCTCGGTATATCTCACTCTGTATTTCGGCCACCGGTCCTGAAGTAAATTAATAGTTAACAGTGAGCAGTTAACAACTGAACGAGAAGGCTGCCGAAAGGAGTTAGCGCGTACGCGAAATTCCAGGGTTAATTTTGTGCGGCTGCGTGGTCGAAACGACTCGGCTGCTATTTGTTTTTTATAGGGTTAACTGCTCACTGTTAACTACCAACTGTTAACTGAACATGATTGATTTGCCGGTTATTCAGCCCGAAATGGCTGCCCCCGCCCGCCCTCGCAAGCCCGACTGGCTGCGCGTGAAGCTGCCCGTGGGTGAAGAATATGCCGCCGTGCGCCGGCTGGTTGATGAGCACAAGCTGCATACCATCTGCGAGAGCGGCAACTGCCCCAACATGGGCGAGTGCTGGGGCGCGGGCACGGCCACGTTCATGATTCTGGGCAACATTTGCACCCGCTCGTGCTCGTTTTGTGCCGTGGCCACCGGCCGCCCCACCGAGTACGACCTCGACGAGCCCCGCCGCGTGGCCGAAGCCATTGCCCTAATGAAAGTGAAGCACGCCGTCATCACCTCCGTGAACCGCGACGAGCTGAAGGACCGGGGGGCCAGCGTGTGGCGCGAAACCGTGGTGCTCACCAAGCAGCTCTCGCCGGGCACCACCATCGAAACCCTGATTCCGGACGTGAAAGCTAACTGGGACGCGCTCGACGTGATGATTTCGGGCGGCCAGGAAGTGATTTCGCACAACATCGAGACTGTGGGCAGCCTCTACCGCCTCGTGCGCCCGCAGGCCCGCTACGACCGCAGCCTGGAGCAAATCCGGCGCACCAAAGCGGCCGGCCACCGCACCAAGTCGGGCATTATGCTGGGCCTGGGCGAAAAGCCCGACGAGTTGTACCAGGCCATGGACGACCTCGTGGCCAACGGCCTCGACATCCTCACCCTGGGCCAGTACCTGCAACCCACCAAGCGCCACCTCGACGTGGCCGAGTTCATCACCCCCGACCAGTTTGCCCATTACAAGGAAGAGGGCCTGCGCCGCGGCCTAAAATACGTGGAAAGCGGCCCGCTGGTGCGTAGCTCCTACCACGCTGAGCGCCACGTGAACGTGCCGATATAAAGGGCGGCGTTTCGCAACGTCACAAAAAAAGACGGACGGCTCCTGAGCCGCCCGTCTTTTTTTGTGCTGTCCGGTTTAGCGGTGCTCGTACGCGCCGAGGCTGGGTGTAGTAGTCGACCGGGGCAGGTTCAGCAGGTCGTGCTGGAGCAAGGGGTCCACGGTGCCCGCAGCCGGGCGGCGCGGCGCGGTAGCCGGCGAGGTAGCCTGTAGCGTGTAGTCGGGCCGGCTGCTGACTAAGGCGTTGCGCACAAACAGCGGTTCGACATTGACCAGGTTGTCGGCGGGTGTTGTGCCCACTACATCGGCAACAGTGGCGTACTCCTTGG
>JALYUI010000221.1 GCA_030853845.1 Bacteroidota bacterium
GATACAGCGGTGCGGCCGTGGTTTCGAGGGTAATGGTGGGCTCGCGGGTGCCGCCGAGGTACACGTAGGTGCCGGCTCCGATGAGCGTGAGGAGGATGACGGCGAGAAAGAGGTAACGCATTTTAACTGATTAGTAGTAGCTGGCCAGTAGGTGATTATGAGGATGGGAGGTGCGGCGGTTTTTCACGCTACGCCATTACCCATTTACCATTAATCACTCACCACTGACCACGTATTGCATGCGGTATAGCTGGGCGTAGTAACCGCCCTCAATGCGCAGCAACTCCTCGTGGGTGCCGGTTTCCTTTATTTCGCCTTTGTCTAAGACAATGATTTTATCGGCTTTCTGAATCGTACTCAGGCGGTGAGCGATGACGAGCGAGGTGCGGCCCTGCATCAGCTTTTCGATGGCTTCCTGAATCAATTCCTCGGTTTCAGAATCGACGGAGGACGTGGCTTCGTCGAGCACGATGATGTGGGGCTGGTACACCATGGCCCGCACGAAACTGATGAGCTGGCGCTGGCCCACCGAAAGCGTGGCCCCGCGCTCCATCACGGGGTAGCCCAGGCCCTCGGGCAGGCGCTCGATGAAGCGGCGCGCGCCCACGAGGTCGGCCGCTTCCCAGATTTGCGCGTCGGTAATGGCCGGGTTGCCCAGCGTGATGTTGTCGCGGATGCTGCCGGCGAACAGGAACACGTCCTGCAGCACCACGCCAATCTGGCGGCGCAGCAGGCTCAGGTCGTAGTCGCGCAGGTCGCGGCCATCAATGCAGATGCTGCCGCCCTGGATGTCGTAGAAGCGGCTCAGCAGGTTGATAATACTGGTTTTGCCCGCGCCGGTGGCCCCCACGAAGGCAATGGTCTGGCCCGGCTGCACGTGAAAGCTGATGTCTTTGAGCACCCAGTCGGGCTCGTTGTAGGCAAAGCGCACGTGCTTGAATTCCACGTCGCCCTTCAGCTCGGCCGGGGCGAAGGTGCCGGTGGTGGCGATGATGTCCTGGTTGTCGAGCAGCTTGAGCAGGCGCTCGGTGCTCACCAGCCCCAGCTGCAGGGTGTTGAACCGGTCGGCAATCTGGCGGATAGGCCGGAAGAACAGGGCGTTGTACATGATGAAGGCAATGAGCGCGCCCTTCGAAATCGAGCCCTCAATCTGGCCCTGCGCGGCGTACCAGACAAGCAGCCCCACCCCGATGGCGCCCAGCACTTCGGCCACCGGAAAGTAGATGCTGTAATAGAGCACCGAGCGGATGTTGGCGTCGGTATGCCGCTCGTTGATAGCGGCGAACTTGCGATATTCCCGCTCCTCGTTGTTGAAAATCTGCACCACGTTCATGCCCGTCAAGTGCTCCTGCACGAAGGAGTTGAGCTGGGCCACGGCCGTACGCACGTCCTGGAACGAGCCCTTAATCTTCTCCTTGAACACGTAAGTGCTGAAGAGCAGCGGCGGAATCACCGACAGGCTGATGAGGGTGAGCCGCCAGTCGATGTAGAACATGAAGCCCATGATGAAAAGCAGCTGCAGAATGTCGCCCACCATGGCCGCCAGCCCCTCGCTGAACACGTCGGACAGCGTTTCCACGTCGGAGATGTTGCGCGTCACGAGCACGCCGATGGGCGTCTGGTCGAAGAACTTCAGCTTGAGGCTGAGCAGGTGGCGGTAGAGGTCGGTGCGAATGTCGCGCACAATGTACTGGCCCAGCCAGCCACCGTAGTAGGTCTGCAGGTAGCTTACCCCGGCGTGGGCCACCAGCAGCACCAGCAGCAGCAGAAACATGGTGTTGAGGCTCTTCATGTCGCCCTGCTCAATGCTGACATCGACCATGCGCTGAATCAGAAACGGGCGCAGCGTGCCCAGCACGGCCGCCGAAATAGTGAGCGCAATCAGGCCGATAAATACGCGGCGGTAGGGGCGCACGTAGCTCAGCAGGCGGCGCAGCACGGCCCAGTCGAACACCTGGCCGGTTTTGGGAGCGGAAGTAGTGGGGTCCATAAGCGGGGCAAAGGTCGGGAGGAAACAGTCGCCGCACCGAAACGGTTGGGTCGGTTCATTTTCAAGTCGGGCCGCATCCATTAGGTCCCTTCCGCAAAGTTCCGGGGTACCGCCCACGTCCGCTGGAGGCCTTCCGCAAAGTTCCGGGGTGCCGCTCACGTCTGCAGAAGCCATACTGGAAAGTTCCGGGGGGCTGTCCACGTACGCCGGGGGCCTTCCGCAAAGTTCCGGGGTGCCGCTCGCGCCCGCCGGGGACACTCCGGAAAATTCCGGGGTATTGCCCGCGCCCACCGGGTGCACTCCGGAATATTCCGGAAGGCAGTATCCAGTCATTACTACCGCACCACTTCCACCCAGCCCTTGAGCTGCGCGGCCGCGTCGGCCCCGCTCAGTAGGTAATAGTAGAGGCCGGCAGGCAGGCCCGCACCGTCCCAGTCGTTGTGGTATTCGGGGCTGTCGAACACGCGCTGGCCCCAGCGCGAAAACACCTGCAAGCGGCCGGGGCAGCCGCCCACTTCCGGCGCAAACGTGTCGTTCAGGTGGTCGCCGTTGGGGGTGATAACGTTGGGGATGCGGCCGGTTTGCACCTCCACGGGCGGCAGGGCGTACTGCGCCGGGCAGGGGCCGCTGGCGCTGGCCCCCGGCAGCACGGCCCGTGGCTGGTAGTGCCCGCCGGCCGCGTAGGTGTGCTCCAC
>JALYUI010000589.1 GCA_030853845.1 Bacteroidota bacterium
CCACTTCCCCGAGAAGCTGATTCCGTTGGCCATTCACCGCCTGCGCACCGGCCAGCCGGTGCCGGTGTACGGCAAAGGCGAAAACGTGCGCGACTGGCTGTTTGTGAAAGACCACGCCACGGCTATCGACGCGGTGTTTCATAAGGGCAAAAACGGCGATACCTACAACATTGGCGGCGTGAACGAGTGGCAGAACCTGAAGCTCATCGAGCTGCTCTGTGACGTGGTGGACCAGAAAACCGGCCAGGAAACGGGTACCTCGCGCAAGCTCATTAAGTTCGTAACCGACCGCGCCGGCCACGACATGCGCTACGCCATCGACTCCAGCAAAATCATGAACGAGCTGGGCTGGAAGCCGTCGGTGACTTTCGAGCAGGGCCTGGCCCAGACCGTGGACTGGTACCTCGCCAACGAGGACTGGCTAAATAGCGTAACCAGCGGCGCGTATCAGGACTACAACATCCGTCAATACGGGGGACGGTAGCGCTGCGCTTCAGTTAACAGTTATCAGCGAGCAGTGAACAGACGTTTAACGGCCCTTTGACCAACTGTTCACTGCTCACTAATAACTGTTAACTGACCTTATGTACGAACACCCCTTCCACGAGCGGCCGCTCGACAACCTGACTTTTCTAGTGACCGGCGGCGCGGGCTTCATCGGCTCCAACATTGTGGAGTATCTGCTGAAGTACGGCGTGAAGAAAGTGCGGACCCTGGACAACTATTCCAACGGCTTCCGCAAAAACCTGGCGCTGTTTTCGGCTGATTCGCGGCTAGAAATCATGGACGGCGACATTCGCGACGCGGCCATCTGCGCCGCCGCCTGCGCGGGCGTGGACGTGGTGCTGCATGAGGCCGCGCTGGGCTCAGTACCGCGCTCCATTAAGGACCCGGTGCTGACCAACGATGTGAACGTGGGCGGCTTCGTGCAGATGCTGACCGCCGCCAAAGACGCCGGTGTGAAGCGCTTCGTGTATGCGGCCTCGTCGAGCACCTACGGCGACCACCCCGGTCTGCCCAAGGTGGAAGACCGCATCGGCAAGCCGCTCTCGCCCTACGCCGTGACCAAGTACGCCAACGAACTGTACGCTGACGTATTTGCCCGCACCTACGGCATGGAAATCGTGGGCCTGCGCTACTTCAACATCTTCGGCCCGCGCCAGGACCCGGGCGGGGCCTACGCGGCCGTAATTCCGCTGTTCATCGACGCCATTCTGCGCAACGAGGCCCCCACGCTTAACGGCGACGGCGGCCAGACCCGCGACTTTACCTTCGTGGAAAACTGCGTGGAAGCCAACATCCGCGCCGCGCTGGTGACGAACCCCGAGGCCCTGGGGCAGGTGTACAACATTGCCGTGGGCGACCGCACTTCACTGGTGCAGATGTACGACATCCTGCGCGAGGAAGCGGGCTCCGATTTGGCTCCGGTTTTCGGTCCCGACCGGGCCGGCGACATCCGTGACTCGCTGGCCGATATTTCGAAGGCGGGCCGTCTGCTGGGCTACGCGCCGCAGGTGCGCATCCGCGAGGGCTTGAAGCAGACGCTGGAGTGGTTTAAGGCCAACCAGGAGTTTATTCAGGAACGTAACTAGCGCCAATAACTTCGCGAAACCTTGCGCTCATGAAAGGCATTCTCCTCGCCGGCGGCTCCGGCACGCGCCTGCACCCGCTCACGCTGGCCGTGTCGAAACAGCTGATGCCCGTGTACGACAAGCCGATGATTTATTATCCGCTGTCGATTCTACTTTCGGCCGGCATTCGGGAAATATTGATTATCACCACGCCCCACGACCAGGCGCAGTTCCAAAAGCTGCTCGGCGATGGCAAAAATCTGGGCTGCGATTTCCAGTATGTGGTGCAAGAGGTGCCTAACGGCCTCGCGCAGGCCTTCGTGCTGGGGGCACACTTTATCGGCCGGGAAAAAGTGGCCCTGGTGCTGGGCGACAACATTTTCTACGGCGCGGGCCTGGAAGAACTGTTGAAATCCAGCAACGACCCCGAGGGCGGCGTGGTGTTCGCCTACCATGTGCACGACCCCGAGCGCTACGGCGTGGTGGAGTTCGACGCCGAAAAGAAAGCCCTCAGCATCGAGGAAAAGCCCGCCAAACCCAAGAGTAACTACGCCGTTCCCGGCCTGTATTTCTACGACAACGATGTGGTGGAAATCGCCAAAAACCTCGAAATCAGCCCCCGAGGAGAATACGAAATCACCGACGTGAACCGCGAGTATTTGCGCCGGGGCACCCTGAAAGTGGGCATTCTGGGCCGGGGCACGGCCTGGCTCGATACGGGCACGTTTGAAAGCCTGATGCAGGCCGGCGAGTTCGTGAAAGTCATCGAGCAGCGCCAGGGCCTGAAGGTGGGCTCCATTGAGGAAGCCGCCTACCGCCAGGGCTTCATCAACGCCGACCAGCTCCGCGCCATTGCCGAGCCCTTGCGCAAGAGCGGCTACGGCGACTACCTACTGAACCTGCCCGACCAGCTGATGCTGGAAGGCTGATTTTCAGTTAACAGTTAACAGTTAACAGTTATCAATTAACACTTAACAGCCGTTCCGGCGGAGCCATCTGGCCCGTTTGAACGGCTTTAAATGTTAATTAATAACTATTAACTGTTAACTGACTATTCGTCCAGGTACTGGTGCACGAACTTGATGGCCATGCTGCCCTCGCCCACGGCCGAGGCCACGCGGGCCATGGCCCCGGCGCGGCTGTCGCCGGCCGCGAAGATGCCGGGGGCGCAGGTTTCGAGCAGGTAGGGTTCGCGTTCTTTCTTCCAGAGCTCGGGGTAGCGCGGGTCGGCCACCAGGTCGCGGCCGGTGAGGAGGAAGCCTTTGGCGTCGCAGGCTATCAGGTCGCTTACCCACTCGGTGCTGGGCTTGGCCCCGATGAAGACGAACAGGGCGCGGGCGGGGCGCTTTTCGACGGTGCCGCTCACGTCCAGCATCACGGCTTCGAGGTGGTCCTGCCCGCAGACTTCCTTTATTTGGGCGTGCGGCAGCAGCTCGATGTTGGGCGTGGTGCGAATTTGCTCGATGAGGTAGGCCGACATGCTGGCGGCTAAGTTAGCCCCTCGAATGACGATGAATACCCGCCGCGCATAAGTGGCCAGGTACATGGCTGCTTGCCCGGCCGAGTTGCCGCCACCCACGATGTACACGTCCTGCGCTTCGCAGCTGCGCGCTTCGGTGCGGGCCGCGCCATAGTACACGCCCGCGCCGCTCAAGCGGTCCATGCCCGGCACGTCGAGGGTGCGGTAGCTCACGCCGGTAGTCAACACCACGGCTTTGGTGCTGATTTCGGAGCCGTCGCCCAGCGTCAATACCTTGTAACCGTCCTGTATACAGAGCTTTTTAACTTCCTGCGGGGCCAGGAACTCGGCCCCGAGGCGCACGGCCTGCGCCCAGGCGCGGTGGGCCAGCTCGGCCCCACTCAGGCCGGTGGGAAAGCCCAGGTAGTTTTCGATGCGCGAGCTGGTGCCGGCCTGCCCGCCGGGCGTCATCCGCTCAATTATCAGTGTCTTGAGGCCCTCGCTGGCCCCGTACACGGCGGCGGCCAGGCCCGAGGGGCCGGCCCCGACAACCACCACGTCGTACATTTCCTGCGAGGCCTGCTGGGTGATGCCGAGCTTGGCTCCAATATCGGCCGGAGTCGGGTTGGCTAGGGTGCTGCCATCGGGAAACACCACCACCGGCAGCTGGCCCGATTCGTAGCCCTTAGCCGCCAGCAATTTGCGTCCTTCGGGGCTGGTTTCGAAATCGAGCCACTGGTAGCCCACCATGTAGCCGCTGAGAAAATCCTTCAGCTCGTGCGACAGCGGCGACCACTGGAATCCTATCAGGCGCAGGCCGTCGTACTTCGGGGTGTGGGCCGCCTGCCAGGCCGCCAACAGGTCGTGCAGCGTGGGGTAGAGCAATTGCTCGGGCGGGTCCCAGGGCTTCATGAGGTAGTGGTCGAGCCGGGCCGCGTTGATGGCGCGCACGGCCGCCTCGGTATCGGCGTAGGCAGTGAGCAGTACGCGCTTGGCGGCCGGGAAAAACTCGCGCGAGGCGGCCAGTAGGTCTACGCCTTCCAAGCCGGGCATGCGCTGGTCGGCCAGAATCAGGGCCAGCGGCTCCTCCTTTTCGTGCAGTTCCTTGATGGTGCTGAGAGCTTCGGTACCGGAGTTCACCCGCAGAATGCGGTAGTGCTCACTGAACTCCTGGCGCAGGTCGCGGGCAATGGCGGCCAGCACCTGCGGGTCGTCGTCGACGGCGAGAATTATGGGTTTTTTGGCGGCCATGAGTTGTTTTCTGAAGGTAAAGGGCAGGGAGATTATACAAGAACGTCATGCTGAGCTTGCCGAAGCATCTCTACTGCTTCGTTGAACGGCGCTGACGAAGCGATAGAGATGCTTCACTGCGTTCAGCATGACGTGCTGCTGGTACGTGCTACTACTCGGCCACCGGCAGCCAGGCGCAGAACTCGGTGCGGCCGGGTACCGACTGCACCTCGAGCCGGCCGTCGTGCTGGCGGATAATCTGCTGGGCGATGTCGAGGCCGAGGCCGGAGCCGTCGCCGGCCTGCTTGGTGGTGTAAAAGGGCTCGAAAATGTGCGGCAGCACATCGGCGGGGATGCCCGAGCCGTTGTCCGTCAGCAGCACCCGCACAAACCGGCCCTCGCGTTCGGTGCGCAGCGTGATTTCGCCGCCCTGGGCCGGCAGCGCATCGATAGCATTGTCGAGCAGGTTGGTCCACACCTGGTTGAGGCTGCTCACCTGGCCGTTGATGGCGGGTAGGCCGGGGGCGTAGTGGCGGATAACCTTAATGTTCTTTTTCCGCAGCTGAAAGCCCAGCATATTGAGGGTGCTTTCGAGGCCAGCCGTAACGTCGAGGGGCTCGAAACCGCCGGCGCGGTCCATGTGCGAGTAGGTTTTCACGTCGGCCACCAGCTTGCTGATGCGGCCGCCGGCTTCCTGCACGTCGCGCACCAGCTGCATGGTAGTCAACTGGCCTTCGAGCCAGGCGAAGGCGGCCGGGAGGGCAGCTTCGGGCAGCAGCGCGGCGGCGGCGGCCAGCGCCTCGGTAGTCAGGCCGGCTTCCAGGAAAGTCGGGGCCAGGCCGTAGCCGTCGGGGATGGCCTGGGTTTCGAGCCAGTCAGCCAGCTCGTCTTCGGCATCGGCGCGGGCCAGGGCCGAGAGCGGGGCCGCGGCGGTGGCCACGGCCAGACTGGTGAGCGCGCGCATGGCCTCGGGCGTAGGGCAGTGGCCCACCAGCTCCACAAACAGGGCGGGCTTGGCTCCAACGCGCTTGGCCAGGGCGTCGGCGGCGCGGGCAATGGCGGCGGCGGGGTTGTTGAGCTCATGGGCCAGGCCGGCCGAGAGCTTGCCGAGGGCGCGCAGCTTGTCGTCGCGCTCCTGGGCGCGCACCTGGTCGCGGCTGCGGTCGTTCATGATGCCCACCAGGCGCTGCACCAGCTCGGGGCTGGCATATTCGAGGGCCGGAAACTGGTCGCGGTGCAGCAGGTAGAGCAGGGTTTCGCCGGTAGCTACGCCCTGGCCCGCAATGATGCGCAGCCGCGAATACGGCAGCACGCCCGATATCTGGCCGGCACTAACCCGAAACACCGGGTCGCGCTGGCTCCCCTTCACGGCGTAAAACTGGATGCCTCCGCGCAGCATGCCCATCATAAACTCGGCCGGCTGGCCGGGCTCGACGATGGGCTCGCCATCGGTATATGCACGGCCTTCGCCGTGGGCCAGCAGCCAGGCCAGGATGTCGGCGGGCAGGTCGGCAAAGGCCGTGACGGCCGCCAGGTCGGTGGGCGTGAGGGTAGTAGCAGTAGGCATAGGGCAACAACCCCGGGCCGGGCAGAATGTTGAACCATGCCGGCCGGCCAGCCCCCGTACCTTGCGCCCTGCGACAGCCCTGACCCTACCCGCCGACACCGCATTTTACAGGCAACTTTTTTGCCGTTGCGAGCCTTGTCCTTATTCTATTAATCTATCGAATCAGCCTGCTTTATGGCCAAAGCCAGAACCGTTTTTTTCTGCCAGTCCTGCGGTGCCCAATCGGCGAAATGGCTCGGGCGCTGCCCCGTATGCGGCGAGTGGAATACCTACGTGGAGGAAGTCATCCAGAAGGAAACGCCCGCCACCACCACCGGCCAGTGGAAGCCCGCCAGCACCGTGCCCGGCGGCAACCTCCAGAAGGCCGCCAAATCCATCCCGCTCGGCGATATCCTGGCTGAGGACGAGCCGCGCATCATTACCCCCGACGGCGAACTGAACCGCGTGCTCGGCGGCGGGCTCGTGCCGGGCTCCATTGTGCTCATCGGCGGCGAGCCGGGCATCGGCAAAAGCACGCTCATGCTCCAAATTGCCCTTAGCATGCGCAAAATGAAGGTTTTGTACGTGAGCGGCGAGGAGAGCGAGGCCCAGATTAAGATGCGCGCCGAGCGCCTGGCCGACGGCCAGCACCCCAACTGCTACATCCTGACGGAAACCAACACCCAGAATATTTTCCGGCAGATTGACCAGGTGCAGCCCAACCTGCTCGTCATCGATTCCATCCAGACCATGCACTCCACGCTGGTGGAAAGCGGGGCCGGCAGCGTGAGCCAGGTGCGCGAGTGCACCGCCGAGTTCCTGAAATTTGCCAAGGAAACCGGCACGCCGGTCATGCTCATCGGCCACATTACCAAGGATGGCAGCATTGCCGGCCCCAAAATTCTGGAGCACATGGTCGATACCGTGCTACAGTTTGAAGGCGACCGGCACATGAGCTACCGCATTTTGCGCACCACCAAGAACCGCTTTGGCAACACCTCCGAGCTGGGCATCTACGAGATGCAGGGCGACGGCCTGCGCCAGGTGAGCAACCCGAGCGAGATTCTGCTCTCGCAGCGCGGCGAAAACCTGAGCGGCATGGCCATCGGGGCCACGCTGGAAGGCAACCGCCCCCTGCTGGTAGAGGTGCAGGCCTTAGTGACGCCGGCTACCTACGGCACCCCGCAGCGCAGTAGCACCGGCTTCGACAGCAAGCGCCTGCAGATGCTGCTGGCCGTGCTCGAAAAGCGCGCCGGCCTGCGCCTGGGCCAGCACGACGTGTTCCTCAACATTGCCGGTGGCCTGCGCCTCGACGACCCGGCCCTCGACTTAGCCGTGTGCGCGGCCGTGGTGTCGTCGCTCAACGACCTGCCCATTCCCGGCCACGTGTGCCTGGCCGCCGAGGTGGGCCTGAGCGGCGAAATCCGGGCCGTGACGCGCCTCGACCAGCGCCTGGCCGAGGCCGCCAAGCTGGGTTTCCAGGAGATGTACGTGTCGCAGTTCAACGGCAAGAGCCTCGACCTGAACCGCTCGGGCATGAAGACGTATCCGGTAGGCCGGCTCGATGAGGTATTGAGCGGCCTGTTTGGCTAACGACCGTTCGGTCAGGCAGCCCGGTGGTCGCTAAGTGGCCCGTCAGGGGCCGAAAAAGCTACCGGGCCACCAACTAAAAAAAACTAGTGCTTAGATTTGGACTTTATAAATCAAAAGGCCGTATCTTCGGATTGCTGATAGGCTTTTCCCGCGAATTTTAGTGAGCTAACCGGCACTTTTCCCCTCTGTATTATCGTTGGCCTCGTCAACTGACCATATTAGTGCTATGACTGCAAGATTTACCACTTTCGTTTACCCGATTCTGGCGCTGACGCTGGCGGCAGCGCCGCTGCTGAGCCAGGGCCAGACTACCCCGGCTAAGCCTAAAACCCATTCGTCGTCTTCGAAGTCGACGCACTCGGGAACGCAGGAGCCGACCCACCACCATCGTTCTACCCACCACAAGTCGACCCACAGCCGCAGCACCAGCACCAGCACCACGAAGTTGCACCCGGATGCCGCCGCGCCCGCCCCGGCAACCACCCCGATGGCCGTTTCTCCAGCTCCCGAAACCACCCCGGCGGCCGTAGTTACTCCGGTTCCAGCTAAAGCAGTTCCGGCACCCGCGCCGGCCAAGACTGTAGCCGCCCGGCCAAGCGCCAAGCCGGCTCCAGCCCCCGAGCCCACCGGCCGCGCCTACCTGATTGGCCGCATCAGCGGCTCGACCAACGACTCGGTTGCGGTATCGCTGCGCGAAAACCCGCTCGACCCCAAGGACCGCCTGATTCGCGTGCCGGTGAATGATAAGGGCGAATTTAAAATCGTGGTGCCTCTTTTTGCCCCTACCAAGGCCGACTTGGTGTACGGCGACGACGTGGCCCCGCTCTTCCTCGACGCGGGTACCGACCTGGACGTACGCTTCAAGGGCAACGATATGTCGACCACGCTCAAGTTCAAGGCCAACGACGTTCCCACGGGCTTCACCACCAAGCTGCGCAACGGGGGCAATCTCACCAATGAGCAGCGCCACCGCCAGCAGGCCGCCAACGCCAACAACTACCTCTCGGAGTTTGATGCCCAGTTTGTAGAAAATGATGGTTTCCAGGTACTGCCCGACAATATCCAGCTCTACGAAGCGCCGTTTATGTCCTTCCTGGAATACCGCCGCAAGCACGAGTTCGAATTTCTGGAAGACCACGCTGCCAAGCAGTCGTTCACGCAGGATTTCTACAATTACGCCCACGCCGAGGTGGTATACTCCTACGCCAACGACAAGCTTACCTTCCAGGACCTACGCGAGCAGGTGGTGAACACCGAGGGCCGCCTGAAAATGGCCCCCGACTACTACAACTTCCTGCGTGAGCCCGGCCTGCTGAACGAGCCCAACGCCGCTCAGAGCGAGCTTTACCACGAATTCCTACTCAACTACGTGCATTTCGCCGTGGCCCAGGACAAGCACCAGCGCGCCGACCCCGACTTCTACCCGGCCTGCTACGCGCTGACGGTGAAAAAGCTGAACGGACCCAACCGGGCCATTATTCTCGGCCGGATTTTGCAGGAGTCGTTCCGGTTCGGGCACGTGAAGCAGTCGGCCGCCATGCTGGCCGACTACCGCAACTACGATTCGCGCAACCAGTACTACCCCACGCTGCTCGCCGATTTCGACCGGCACAAGGATTTTGCCATCGGCGCGCCAGCCCCCGACTTTAAGTTGACTTCGGCTACCGGCGACACCGTGCATCTGCACGATTTCGTGGGCAAGCTGGTATACCTCAACTTCTGGAAGTCGACCAACGGCCTCTGCCTGCGCGACCTGGCCTACGCCCAGGACCTGATGCACAAGTTTGAGGGTAAGAACATTGTGTTTGTGAACGTGGCCCTCGACGAGAATGAGCAGGCCTGGAAGTCGCTCGTCAACATCAAGAAGCTTCCCGGCGTGCAGGTGCGCGTGGCCGGCGGCGGCCTGCGCTCAATCACGGCCCACGCCTACGCTTTGCAGGAAGTGCCCTCCTACTTCCTGGTGGGCGAAGATGGCACCTTCCTCAACACCAAGCCCAAGCGCCTGAGCAGCCGCGCTGCCGTCGACGAAATCAACCAGTCGTTCGGCAAAGCCAGTACCTATACCAGCGCCATCGAATTCGCGCCGGCTTCCAAGAAATAAGCGCGGCCCGCCGCAACTGAAGTAGCGCGAACTTTGTAGTTCGCGTCCCCGCGCTGCCGGAACTCCTCC
>JALYUI010000228.1 GCA_030853845.1 Bacteroidota bacterium
GGTGTATTTGATGATTCTGCTCATCGACGAGCGGCCCGAGGAAGTGACCGACATGGCCCGCACCGTGAAGGCCGAAGTGCTCAGCTCGACCTTCGACGAAACGGCCGACCGCCACGTGAAAATTGCCGAAATGGCCCTCGACAAGGCGCGTCGTTTGGTCGAATGCGGCCACGACGTGGTGATTCTGCTCGACTCCATTACCCGCCTGGCGCGGGCCTACAACACGGTGCAGCCCAGCTCGTCGCGCATCCTCTCGGGTGGTATCGACGCAGGTGCGCTGCAAAAGCCCAAGCGCTTCTTTGGCGCGGCCCGCAACGTGGAAGGTGGCGGCTCGCTCACCATCGTGGCCACGGCCCTCATCGAAACCGGCTCTAAAATGGACGAGGTGATTTTTGAGGAATTCAAAGGCACCGGCAACATGGAACTACAGCTCGACCGCAAGCTGGCCAACAAGCGCGTGTTCCCGGCCATCGACATCCCGGCCTCGGGTACCCGCCGCGAAGACCTGCTCATGAGCAAGGACGAGCTGAACCGCGTGTGGGTGCTGCGCCGCTTCATGAACGACATGAGCGCCACCGAAGCCATGGAATTCCTCAAGGACCGCATCAAAGGCACCAAGGACAACGAAGAATTCCTGCTGGCCATGAACGGCTAAGTTGCTCGTTGAAGTACCCACAAAAAATGCCCGCTGCGAACACGAAGCGGGCATTTTTATGGATATAAGCCGGGCTAGGATGACGCCCAATAGCACACCAGGAACAGCACGAAGCGGTAGGGCACTAGCAGCATCACGGTGAAGGCTAATCCGAATAGCAGCGCCTTGCCCCAGCGCAGGGGCCACACCTGCCGGGGGAAAGCCCGGGCGAAGAAGGCCGCCGTGTACCAGACCGTCAGCAGCATCATGATGGGGCCGATGACACCATCGGTATTGAAAAAGTCTGCGAGTGCCGCCGAAAAATGCGAAGTAAGCGAGAGCGCCGCCGATAAGGCGAAGACCAGCAGAAAGCCCGCGAACAGGTACGTGCTCAGCATCAGCCACTCCACAAAGTAGCGCCGCTGCCGCCAGAACAGCAGCCACAGCGGCAACACCAGCAGCGGGATAAACAGAAACACCAGGCTCTTGGAGTAGGTGTGGGCCAGGGAGTTGAAGTGCTGTTCGAAGTTGGTGTAGGCGGTGCCGGTAGTGGGCAACTGTTGCAAGCGGTGCAGTAGCAGGCGGTTGGCGATGGAGCGGTAGCCGTTTAAGGAGTGCAGGTGGCTGCTCAGCGTGGTTTCAAAGGGGCTGAAGTGCGACACGCTGGCCAGCAGGTAGAACAGCAGGTTGGTGATGAGGAACAGCTGCACCGGCGCGGCGTGCCGGATGCGCCGGCCCGCCAGCCATTCGGCCGCCAGAAACCCCGGCCGCCGCAGCTGCTGCCACAAGTCGCGCAGCACCCGCAGGTCGAAGTGGGTGATGGTATCGACGGCGTGCTCCAAAAAATGCTTTAGGGCGTAGTCATGCCGGTGCAGCACCTTTTCGCCGCAGGCATGGCAGAATATGCCAGCCAGGGGCGTGCCGCAGCTGGCGCAGGTGGGCGGGGGCGGCGTGAGTTCGACCGGCGGGGCGGCGGGGGCAGCGAGAGCTTCCATAGCCTCGGGAAGATACTGCCCGGCTAATATTTCGCCAGCGCAGCAACGAGTTGCCAGACTGCCGGGCCGTTGGGTAGCGCCGGGTTCAGCCCATGCCGATGCCGGCCGATTTGTTGGAATTGTTCATTTTGACCCAAGTCGGACTTGCTGCCATAGTTCAATAAAAAATCCCGCCGAATTACTTCGACGGGATTCTGATAAGCTAATAATAGTAAAATAGAATAATGGGGTAGCTAAGAATTGTCTATTGGTAGTGGTTAGTTGTTACTATTCAAACCCGACGGTGAAAAAATAAATTCATTGCTATCGGAAATAAACACCTTGGGCATTACCCGAAGCATTGTACCGTCCGCCAAACCCTATTTTTGCTCAACTATTTTTTTCTGATGACCCCGCTTCCCGCCCCCGGCCTCCCCGAGCTGCTCTACCTCCACGACCCGCTCTGCGGCTGGTGCTACGGCCTGAGCCCGGCCATCACGGAGTTGCAGGCGGCCTTCGCGGGCCGCTGCGACATGTCGGTGCTAAGTGGGGGCATGGTGGTGGGCGATGATGCCGGCCCCCTTGCCGAAACCTGGGACTACCTGCGCCAGTCGCTCGATGAAGTGGAATCCGTCACCGGTGTGCATTTCGGCGAAGCCTTCCGGGCGCTGGGCGAGGCCGGCACGTACCGCTACGACTCGGAGCCGCCCAGTCGGGCCATCGTGGCCTTCCGCCAGCTCACGCAGGACCCCGCCCGCACCGTGGCTTTTGCCCACGCCGTGCAGCAGGCCCTGTTCCGCGACGGCCACGACCTGAATGCAGCGGCCACCTACGCGCCGCTGCTGGCCCCTTTCGGCGTGGAGTTTGCCGATTTCCTGGTGCGCTGGGTTGCGCCCGAAACCGCCCGCGCCGCGCAGCAGGAATTTGCCGCCGTGGCCCGTATCGGGGTGCAGGGCTTCCCCACGCTGGTGGTGCGCATCGGCGAGCAGGGTTACGTGCTGGCCCGCGGCTACCAGCCCTACGAGCAGCTCCGCACCGGCCTGGAGCAGCTGCTGCGCGAGGAGTTGTAGCCGCCGTAGCGTGGACTCTGCG
>JALYUI010000596.1 GCA_030853845.1 Bacteroidota bacterium
GACCATCACCGCCCCCGCCTTTGCCCTGCACGTGGGCGGCGGCCCGGCCACAGCGGCGGCCCCGGCCGCCGTGGCCGCCGCCCTCACCCGCCTGCGCCCGGCGGAAGTGCCCACGCCAGGGCTGGTGAGTACGCCGGGGACGGGCACGGCATTACCCGCCCCACCAGAGTACACACTCGACGAGTTCAAGACGACCGTTTGGGGTGCCGACCAAGTGCCTCCGGCAGTCATCACGCAGCTTTATGACCACTTTGTTGCCGCCAAAGCCGCTCTCCAGGCTAAAGCTGACCCCGCCCCGCACTGGGCGGCTATGGCAACGCTGGTGCACAGCACAACCTATCTGAACCCCAAAACAGGCCTGCCAGAAGTGCTTAACGGCGGCTGGCCCCCGGCCAGTGGCGGCTTCAACAAGCGCCTGGTGCAGCCCACCCCGCCCGATACGTTTGACCGTTACCAGAAGGAAGTAACGGTAGATAAATACGGACTACCAGTACTGCAAGGCACTTTTACCTCTCCAGTACCTGCTGGTGGCACATTCGATTACGAGGCACGGGCATTGGAAGGCCAAGAAAAAGAATATGATTTGGCATACGAAATCGAACTGCTTAAGCCTTTGCCATTCGCTGGTGAAGAAGCAGACATTATTCCTTGGCACGGGCACACGGGAAACGGCGTACAAACCAAAATGCTGTTTCCTCCGAGAGACCCAGTAACCGGAGAATTTCCATGGAATTGGGCTGAATTGAAAAGAAAAGGATATATAAAAATCACTTACAAAAACTCGCCTAGTGGCAAGTTTCTGATTTCTCCCGACGGTGCAACGGCCATCCTTAAAAGCATATGAATGCCATGACACGCATAGAAAAAATTAATCCGGTGCTGACGGTTCAAATGTTGGTAGAAGCGGGCAAGCACGATGCCTTTCAAGGACAAGCTGTTCAGACTGGGACATTGCCCTTTATATTTTCTTATGGCAAAAAGCGTACACTGAGGCACCGGTGCTCACATTGTGGATTGGAAGTAACCGTAGATTTCGGCTACGGAGGACAAGTGTTGGCTGGTAGCGATTTATCGCGGCAAGGGTTCCATGAGAACCGAAGCTTGCTTGATGCTGCCGGAAACCTTTTTGAACAATATCTATTCCATGAAACTGATGTCAATGGGTTCGAGTCCTACCTCTACCAAACGGCCCCCGACAACGACAAGGGCGCATTGCTTAACGTCGCATACTACCGTTGTGCTCACTGCCAAGCACAATATTTGGCGCTGTATCAACTTCAACTAAAAGATGAAAGGCCACCGTTTGAGCCGGACGAGATTCTGATTTCTAAAATCTATCAAGTTGTGTTAGACCATGACGAGTTCATGCAAACTTTTTGGCCATCGCCATCAGAGGCCGGTGGATAAATAGTAGAAACCACCGCGTTTAACGTTGTCGAAATATCTGCGCGCCAACAAGCCGCAGGTATTCGCTTTGATATGCTGCCGCCCCGTTCAAGCCCCTGGCCGGCCAGGTCGTCTTCTACAGCGACGCGCAGGCCCGGCTGCCCCACGAGAGCATTTCCTTCGAAGCCGGCCAGTGCGTGCGTTTCTGCTGGCGAGGCCGTAGCAGCCGTAGCGGCGCGTCATTCTTGGCGCGTCATTCTTTCCGAAAAGGGTGTAGCTACAGCCCCGGCTTATTCGGCTCCTACCCGGCCAGGGCGGCCAGGGGCAGCGGGCCGGAGGCATCCACGAGGCGCTGGCGGGCGCTCAGGCCCACGTCGAGCAAGTCCTGCATCAGGCCGTTGCCGGCGGCTTCGGGCGAGTAGGTGTCGGTGGTGGTGCTCACCACCAGCACGGGCTTTTCGGGCAGGGCCACCAGCGTGGCGCGCCGGTCGATTTCGGGCGGAAACACCGGAGCCACCAGAATCAGGCGCTCGTAGGCAATGGGGTTGCCGGCCAGCCAGCGGCAGGCGGCCGCCGCGCCGTGGCCGTAGCCCAGTACGGTTACGGGCGTAGCGGGCGGGCAGGCAGCCAGCACCTGGGCCACCAGGGCATCGAGGTAGGTGCTGAGGTCGGTGAGGTCGGGCAGCAGGGTTTCGGCGGCAAACCAGGCCGCGTCGGTGCGCGGTGCGGCGTCGGTCACGCCGTCATGGTTGGCATCTACGGGCTGGTCGTAGCGGCTCAGGGCCTCGGGCAGCAGGAGCAGGCATTCGGGCGTGTCGAGGTTCTGGAGCTGGGCGGCCAGCTCGGCTACCGGCTGGCCGTGGCCGTGCAGGCACACCCACACGTGCGTAATGTCGGCTCCCGGCTCGCCGAGGCTGAGGTAGCGGGCGGTACGGGCGGTAGTAAACGAAAGCGGAAGCATAGGCGGCGGGGAGGTGAAGCACGAAACGTGCGGGCTATACGCAGCCGGGGCCATTTACGCCGTCCGGGAAGCCCGGGCGCAGGCCGGCCCGTTTCAGCTGTGCAGGTCGGCGCGCAGCCACTCGATGGCGGCGTTTTCCTCAATGAACCGGTCGCCGATGAAAGGCTTGCCCTCGAAGTAGGCCGGCGGCGGAAAGGCCGAGTCAGCCGCTTCGTCGCGCAGGTATTCGGGCACCAGCAGGTAGGCCAGCCGGCTGCGGCCGCCCAGCGTGGGGTCCAGGCGCGGCAGCAGGCTGCTCACCATCCACTGCGCGCCCACTTGGTGGGTGTTGAAGCGGCGGCGCACGTCGAGCAGCCAGCGGCGGGCATCCCCGGCCCGGGCGGCTTCAAGAATGCCTTCGTAGCCCTGCTGCAGCTCGGGCAGCTCCACGGGCCGCAGCCAGCGGGCCACCAGCACGTCCAAATCGGCCCGGTAGCTGATTTCCAAAAAGTCTTCGACCTGAACGGGACTCATGCGCGCAACGCTGGGATTCATACTTCAAAGGTACTTCTGAGAAAGGCCGGCGGCTGTGGTATCGGCCGGAAGCAGCACGGCAGCCAGCACTATTCTACGCCGCGCTATCAGCCACCACCAGCCGCTCCAGCAGCGCGATGGGCTGGCCGTGGTAGGTGGTGCGGGCGTATTCGCGGTAGCCGAAGCGGGCCGCCAGGCGCAGCGAGGGCTCATTGTCGGGGTGAATGATGCAGACCGTGCGCACCGGGCCGAAGCGGGTTTTGCCCCAGGCCAGGGCCGCCGCCACGGCCTCGGAGGCGTAGCCCCGGCCGTGCACGGCAGGGTCCATCACCCAGCCGATTTCGGGGGCCTCGCCCAGGGGCGGGTCGAGCTCGCGCTTGAGGCGGAGGAAGCCGACCGCGCCCACGAAACGGCCGGTTTCCTTCTCTTCAACGGCCCAGAAGCCAAAACCCATGATTACCCAGTGGCCGGCACTGCGCAGCACCAGCTTCCAGACCTCTTCGGCCGGCATGGGCTCGGGGCTGAAGTAGCGGTGGTAGGCAGGGGTGCGGCTCAGGGCAAACCAGGCATCGAAGTCGGCGGCGCAGAAGCCGCGCAGGCGCAGGCGGGGGGTGCCGAGCACCGGCACGGCCGGCAATGGGGAGGAGGAAGCAGTCATGTAATCAGCAGAAAAACAAAAAGTGGAAGTGGCAGCCGAAGGCAAGTGCCGGCGAAAGATATAGCAACTGGTGAAGAATTATTAGCTAGGTTCACTGACAAAAAACCCCGACGCAGGCTGCGCCGGGGTTTTGGAGAAAGCAAAACACAGCCACCCACGCTACCACGAGCCGCTGTTGTCGCTGGTGCTGTCGAAGCCCCCGCCGCCCGAATCACCGGAGCCGGAGTCGTCGGAGGACGAGCTGCCGGAATCGGAGGAGAAGTAGTCGGACGAGTTATCCGGGGCTGTGTTGGCATCGGAGAAATAATCGGGCGCGGAGGTATCGGCCGCTCCACCGCCAGAGTTGAAGTAGTCGCTGCCCGCGTTTGGGTTGGCCGTGCCCGCGTTGCCCAGGTGGTTGGCGCTGCCGTCGTTGGCCAGGTTCTGCCCGCTGGTATCGTGGCCCGAAGCCATGCGGTTGCCCAGGTAGGCACCGGCCGCCGCTGCTGCGCCGGTGGCCAGCATGCCACCCATGCCCATGCCGCCGCCCTGGTTGGGCACGTTGCCGTAGGCGGGGCCATAGTTGCCGGGAGCCGGGCCAGAACCGGGGCCATTGCTGCCCGGCCGGTTGGGCAGGAAATCGGGGGTAGGCCGGCTGGCGGATGTGCTCCGGCTGCGGAACATGCGCACCACAAACCAGAGCCCGGCCCCAACCACCAGCGCCCCCAGCAGCAGCGTGCCCAGGCCCGGCCCCGACGAGGCCGGCTCGGCGGGCTCGCGCAGTACCGGCTCGCTGCCAGTGGCGGGGTACGAAGTCGATGTTTCGGCCGGGGCATTAGCCGGCGGAGAATCGGCCGCGGCCATGCCCGTCGCATCGGAAGCCACCGTGCCGGAAGTAGCGGCCGCGCCCGGTTGGTTGCGTGGGTTCGAGCTGGGGTTGGCCGTCAGCATCAGGGTGTTCAGGCCGGCGCGCAGGCCGGCGAAGTAGTTGCCCTGTTTGAAGCCGGGGGTCATCTGGCTAATCACCTGGCTGGTTACGGCCGGGGTGATGACCTCGGCCAGCCCGCTGCCGGGCTGAATCGTGACCTGGTGCTCTTTTGCGCTCAGCAGCACCACAATGCCGTTGTTTTTATCGCGCTGTCCCACGCCCCAGGCGGTGCCCAGCGCCCGGCCATAGTCGGCCACCGTGCGGCCGCCCAGCGAGGGCACCGTAACGACGACCACCTGGGTGCCGGTGTTGTCGGCGTAGCGGCGCAGGCCGCTATCGAGCTTTTTGGCATCGGCCGGGGCCATCAGCTGGGCCTCGTCGTTCACAAACTTGAACGGCGTGGGACGGGGCGGCAGGCCCGCGCCGTCCGTCTGCGCCATTGCCGACGTGGCCCCCAGGGTGGCCATCCACAATAAAATGAATGCGAGCAAGCGGTTCATAACAAATGGAAAAAGGGTGAAGGGAGAAATTTCAGGGACCTTGAGAAGCGGACAGCCGCCGAGGCTTTTTCCCGGGGGCGGGCGGTAGTGAGTACGCGGGGAGCCGGGCTTGACTACCCACACGCAGGTTTCGTTCTACCCGACTGGCGGGGTCGCAGAGTTGGGCTCGATGGCGCGCTCGTAGCGCTGGCGGCCATTTTCGACTGCTCCGGCGGCTTCGAAACTATTGCGAAGCAGGGCCTTCGCGGCCGGGCCATCGGGGGCCACGCGGGCCACCAGCCTACTTACCAGGCGGGTGTCGGCGGCCTGCTGCACCAGGCCGGCCACCAGCTCGGTGCCCAGGCCCTGGCCGCGCCAGTCGTCGGCCACGGCGAAGGTGAATTCGGCAGTGCCGGCTGCGTCGGGCGGGCCGAAGAAGCTGGCCTCGCCCACGAGGGTGCGGGGCGTGGCGTCGTCGGCTTTGCGCAGGGCGTACCAGCCATGCCAGCCGGCGGCCTCGCGGCCGCCTTCGGTGAGGCGGGTGAGGGCGGCGGGCTGGTCGGCGCGGGCGTAGCCGGTGGGGGGCCAGTGGGCGGGCAGGGCCGCGCCCAGCAGCAGGGGGAAGTAGTGGGGCTTCTGCTGCTCGGCGGTGAGCAGGGCCCGGCTGGCGGCCAGAATCTGGAGGTGCGGGGTTTGGGTGATGAGCGGAATCATGGGGAGGCTATACGGCGTGGGCGGCTTCGGGGCTGAACCAAACAATTTACCCCTGCCGGCCGTCTTAGCAGCTACCATTTTCAACAAAACGACTCTCATGGCTGCATCAGCTCCCAAAACCTGGTTTATTACCGGGGCCTCGTCTGGTTTCGGCGAAGCCCTGGCCGACTACGTGCTCGAAAAAGGCGACCGCGTGGCCGCCACCTTCCGCAAGCCCGAGCAGGCGGCGGAATTCACCCAAAAAATTGCCGGCCGCACCCTGGGCGTAGTGGCCGACGTGACCAACGAGCCGCAGGTAAAAACCGCCGTGGCTGAGTCCCTGGCCCACTTCGGCCAGCTCGATGTCGTCGTGAACAACGCGGGCTACGGCTCGATGGGCAGCATCGAAGAAGTGCCCGCCGAGGAAGTGCACCGGCAATTCGACGTGAACGTGTTTGGCGCGCTGCACGTGTTGCGGGCCGTGCTGCCGCAGTTGCGCAAGCAGCGCAGCGGCCACGTGCTCAACATCACCAGCATCGGGGGGCTGAAAACCTTTCCCGGCGTGGGCATCTACAATGCCAGCAAGTTTGCCCTGGAAGCCATTGGCGAGAGCCTGAGCCAGCAAGTGGGGCCGCTGGGCATCAAGGTCACGAACATCGAGCCCAGCGGTTTCCGCACGAAGTGGGCCGGCGAGTCGGCGACCATCGCTGACACCAAAATCGACGATTACCAGGCCACCGTGGGCGAAAACCTGCGCGGCATTCAGGGCTATAGTGGCCGCCAGCCCGGCGACCCGGTACGCGCCGCCAAAGCCATGTACGACGTGGTGCAGCTGGAAAACCCGCCCCTGCACCTGCCCCTGGGCAAAGCCGCCGTGAAGGGTGCCCGCGAGAAATTCGCCGGCCTCACGCAGGAGTTGGACCAGTACGCCGAGGTAGGCGACGCCGCCGATTTCCCGGCCGGCGAGTAGGGCCGGGCTTTCGTTTGCTGACCTGCAACGGTCATGCTGAGCGCAGTCGAAGCATCTCTACCAC
>JALYUI010000609.1 GCA_030853845.1 Bacteroidota bacterium
GGCGGCAGCCGGGGCGGCGGGTGCTTTGGCGGTGCCGGGGTCAGCAGCTTCGGCAGCGGCCGCTGGGGCAGGCCGGGCGGCGGCTGGCGCGACAGCCAGGGTTTCGGCGCCGGTGGTAGGGTTGAGGGCCTGCTGGTCGAGGATTTTGTATATCAAATCCTGCTTGCTGAGGCGCTTGAAATTGCCGACGTTGAGTTGCTCGGCAATTTCCTTGAGGTCGGACAGCAACCGGTCCTTCAGCTCGTTAATGGTGTGCATAAAAGGGATAAGGGGGGAACATCGGCGGGAATGCGCGGGAGCGGGCGGCCCGGCTGGGCTCACGCGGGGGCTCGGGAACCGGCCCTGGCAGGGCGGCGGAGCCATAAAATGAAATATTCGCGAAAACCGGACGGGCTACCACAGTAGCGGCGCGCGGCGCGACAGAAACAAACAGGAAGAAGTGGTGCAGAATGGGGCCGCTGGAAATTCAGCAAAAAGACGGGCCAAACACGAGCCCGGTGGCCCGCTGACCCGACCACGGCGGCCGGTTGCTCCCGCAATGTTAGCGCATTACGGGCAAACGGCCAAATCCATTGGCCGCCCGGCCGCGCTCCCTACACGCAGCCCGCGAAAATAAGTTGCGCGCCCAGCCCGCCGGGGCCGCGTGGGCGGTGGCGGGGCCGGGTTTTCCGTGCGACCTTTGCCCCGTTACCCATTCGCTTCTTCATGCTGCAACTTTCCGTTCTCCGCGACCAGACTGATTTCGTGCTGGCCGGCCTCGCCAAAAAGCACTACGCCACCGGCCCCGCCGATGTGGCCGCCATCCTCGGCCTCGACCAGCGCCGCCGCCAGCTCCAGACCAGCCACGACTCGGCCCAGGCCGAAGCCAACAAGCTCGCCCAGCAAATTGGCGGCCTGATGAAAGCCGGCGACAAAGCCGGGGCCGAAACCCTGAAAGCCCGCACCGCCGAACTCAAGCAGCACACCCAGGCCGCCGCCACCGAGCTGGCCCAGGTGGAGAAAGAGCAGCAGCAGCTTCTGTATAAGCTGCCCAACCTGCCCCACGCCAGCGTGCCCGAAGGCCGCGCCGCCGCCGATAACGAAATCGTGCGCGAACACGGCAGCAAGCCCGAGCTAGGCCCCGATGCCGTGCCGCATTGGGACCTGATTAAGAAGTACGATATCATCGACTTTGAGCTGGGCGTGAAAATTACCGGCGCGGGCTTCCCGGTCTATAAGGGGCAGGGTGCGCGGTTGCAGCGCGGCCTTATCAACTTCTTCCTCGACGAGGCGCGGGCCGCCGGCTACACCGAGATGCAGCCGCCCATTCTGGTGAACGAGGCCAGCGGCTACGGCACCGGCCAGCTGCCCGACAAGGAGGGCCAGATGTACCACGACGCCAAGGACGACCTGTACCTGATTCCGACGGCCGAGGTGCCGCTGACGAACATTTACCGCGACGAGATTATTCCGGTGGAGAAGCTGCCCGTGCGCATTACCGGCCACACGCCCTGCTTCCGCCGCGAGGCCGGCTCGTGGGGCGCCGACGTGCGCGGCCTCAACCGCCTGCACCAGTTCGACAAGGTGGAAATTGTGCAGATTACCGAACCCGAGCACAGCTACGCCGCTCTCGACACGATGGTGGCCCACATCGAAAGCCTCCTACAGAAGCTGGAGCTGCCCTACCGCGTGCTGCGCCTGTGCGGCGGCGACATGGGCTTCACCAGCGCCCTGACGTATGATTTGGAGGTGTGGAGCGCCGCCCAGGGCCGCTGGCTTGAAGTAAGCTCGGCGTCGAATTTCGAAACCTACCAGGCCAACCGCCTCAAGTGCCGCTACAAAGTGGAGGGCAAAACCCAGCTACTGCACACGCTCAACGGCTCGGCGCTGGCCCTGCCCCGCATTGTAGCTGCGCTGCTGGAGAACAATCAAACCAGCGAAGGCATCAAGCTGCCGGCGGTGCTGCACAGCTACTGCGGGTTCGACCACATTGGCTAGCACTGCGTGCCCAGCATAGCGAGGCCGGCTCAATAAACTTGAGCCGGCCTCTTTGTTTTTCATCCCCCCCTGAAAAGCTCCGACCGACGCGGCACCAGCGGCAGAGAATCAGCGGTGACACCAGCCTGCCCGTAGCCGCAGGCGGCGCAAAAGCGGGCCTGTGGTGTCCTTAGCGGCTTGTGGCATTGGGGGCAGGGCGGGCCATACTGGTCCACGATGTGGTGCCAGATGGCATTAGGGTTGGTTTCTTCAAAGTCGGTGAGCAGCTTATACATTTCCAGCAGCGGTTGCTGGTGGCGCTCCCTGATTCCTTGAGGCTGCGCAGGTTTTAGCAGTTGGTTCCGGCGGCGGGCTTCTTCCTCTACTACGGCCATCCCAAGCATTCGGGCCTGCTGAAGCAGGGCAAACTCGTCGGTTTCCAGCATAGGTATTTCCTGCCGGCAGCGCCAGCACCACAGCATTTTCATGGCCTAATACTCCGCCATTTCCTCATCCACGTAGCACCAGAGCCACTGTTCGCCCGGCTCGGCCGAAGACACCACCGGGTGCTGGCTGGCCCGAAAATGCTTGGTGGCGTGCTTGTTTCGGGACGAGTCGCAGCAGCCGACGTGGCCGCACTGCTGGCACACGCGCAGGTGCACCCAGGTATCGCCGAGGGCCACGCATTCGGGGCAGGCGTATTCGGGGGCAGTTTTGAGGCTGGTGAGGGCCGTGAGATGCTGGCAGGGCTCGGTTTCGGACATGGCGGCGGGAGTTTTGGGTTGGTGCGCCAAGTTAGCGCCCGCCGTCGAACAACGTTGCCACCTGGTCGAGCCACTGCTCGCGCATGCACCGGAAATGGCCCTGCGGGCACTTATCAAACCCTATTTTGGAGCAGGGTCGGCAGTTCAGACCCGATACTTCCAGCACTTTATACTCGGTGCGGAACGGGTACATGCCGAACTCGGGCACGGTGTTGCCCCAGATGCTCACGATGGGCCGGCCGAAGGCGGCGGCAATGTGCATCAGGCCGGTATCGTGGCTCACCACTAGCTCGGCCTGCCGCAACAGCGAGGCCGACTGGTGCAGCGAATAGCGCCCGCAGCCATTGGCAATGAGCGAATGAGTGAATGGGTGAATGGGTGAATTTTCCTGCCTGACGGCCGCCATAATGGCTTCCGCCACGAGGGCATCTTCGGGGCCGCCGAGCAGGATGAGCGGGCGCGGGGCCAGGTGCTGACACAGCTCCACCAGCTTGTCCAGGGGCAGGCGCTTGGTGGCGTGCTGCGCCCCGATGGCCACGGCCACGTAGCCGGCGGCGAAGGGCGCGGGCAGGGTGGCGAGGTCGATTTCCTGGCCGGCGGGGATGAAGTAGTCGAGCCCCTGGCCGTCGTCGTGCACGCCGAGCGGGGCAGCGGCGGCCAGGTAGCGCTGCACGATGTGCACGCGCGGCAGGCGGTCGATTTTGGCATTCACCAGCAGCCACTTCTGCCAGTTCAACTTGTCGAAGCTGCTGGATTTTACGCCCAACTGCCGCTTGATGAGCAGCGTGCGCAGGTTGTGGTGCAAGTCGACCACGTAATCGAACTTCTCGGCTTTGAGCTGCTGCACCAGCTCGCGCAGGCTGCCACCGAGCAAGTGCACTTTGGCCACGTAGGGGTTGGCCTCCAGCAGGCCGCGGTAGGCGGGCTTGGTGGCGAAATGCACCTCGGCACCCGGCACCTGCCGGGCCAGCGCCCGCAACACTGGCGTGGTGAGCACGATGTCGCCAATGGAAGAAAAGCGGAGAACAAGGATTTTCATTTTTCACCTTTCTGAACGTCATGCTGAGCCTGTCGAAGCATGACGTTCAATAACACCTTCTGCCCCTACTCAAACAGCGACTTCTTGAACTCCAGCGGCGGGGTGATTCCTGCTTTCCGCGCTTCGAAATAGGCAGCCACTTCCTCTACTGACTTCGCATTGAAGGTCATTTCCTTGGTCAGGTGGCCTTTGCGGCCCATGAGCACGCCGTAGCGCATGTCTTCGTAGCCATTGGTGTGGTGGGCATCGGGGTTGATGCTGAGGGGCACGCCCTGGGCGAGGGCGTAGCGCACCCAGCGCCAGTCCAGGTCGAGGCGCCAAGGGTTGGCGTTGATTTCGATGATGACCTGGTGCCTAGCGCAGGCGTCGATGACGGCCTTGTAGTCGATGGGGTAGCCCTGACGGCGGAGCAGCAGGCGGCCGGTGGGGTGGCCTATCATGGTGCAATACGGGTTTTCGATGGCGCGGAGCAGGCGGTTGGTGGCCTTGGCCTCGTCCATTTTCAGATTAGAATGGATGCTGGCCACGATGAAATCGAAGCTGGCCAGCACGTCGGCGGGGTAGTCGAGGGCGCCGTCGCTGAGAATGTCGCTTTCGATGCCCTTGAAGATGCGGAACGGGGCCAGCTCGGCGTTCAGCTGGTCGATTTCCTGGTGCTGCTGGCGCACGCGCTCCACGCTCAGGCCGTTGGCGTAGTGGGCGGCCTGGCTGTGGTCGCACAGGCCGAGGTACTCGTAGCCGTGGTCGCGCAGCCAGGTGGCCATTTCGCGGATGCTATGGTTACCGTCGGACCAGGTGCTGTGGTTGTGCAGGGAGCCGCGCAGGTCGCCATCCTCCAGCAGGTGGGGCAGCTTTTTGTCGGCGGCCAAGGCAATTTCGCCCAGCCCTTCGCGCAGCTCGGGCACAATGA
>JALYUI010000638.1 GCA_030853845.1 Bacteroidota bacterium
GAGAACCTGCTTAACGTGCAATGGAACCAGGCCCAGTTTGCCACGCTGACCCGGCTGTCGGGCGAGCCGGCTGAGGGCAAGGAAGAGCTGCACTTCACGCCCGGGACCCCTTTCTACCTCAAGCTCAACGCGAGCATCTTTTTCTAAACCATAAATCAACGTCAAAGCCGCAAAAAAAGCCGCTCCGAATCTGGAGCGGCTTTTTTGTGGGAACAATGGAGACTACATTTTCATGTTGCCCATTTTGCCGGATTTCATTTTGCCGCCTTTTTTCATGTCGCCCATCATGGTCATTTTGCCGTCCATCATCATGCACTGGCCGTTTTTCATGGCCATCATTTTGCCATCCTTCATCTTACAGGTGCCGTCGTCATTGGCCGGGCGCGAGTCGATGTGGCGGTAACGCAGGCTGCCGCTCATCCCGCGGGGCTCCTTGTAGGTAAGGCCCCCAATGGTGGTAAAAGTAGGGGCCAGGGGAATGTAGTTGGCTCCTTCGGGGGCATCAGTCTGCCGGCCGTGGCTGTAGTTCACGTCGGTGTCGAGAAACAGGCGGGCGTTGAGCTGGTAGCGCACGGCCAGGTCCAGGCCGTAGCGGCGGGTGGGACCAGCACTTTGGGTCACGCCTTCGTCGCCGGCGTACACCAGCTCGTCCTGCAGGCTCAGGCCCCAGAGCGCAACGTTTACTATCAGGCTTGGCACCGGCTTGAAGGTGCTGCCCACCTCGTAGCCGATGGCCCGCGGTAGTACGTTGGCATCAGCCGCCCCGCGAATCACGGCCCGGGCATCGTTGGAGTGGAAGCCGAAGCCCGAGCGGGCAAACAGCTGGACGGTGGGCGTTAGTTGATAATACAAGTTGAGCTTGGGCGAAATCCGGGCGCGGGTCCGGCGGCCATTCACCGGAATGAACGGCCCACTGGCCGAGTCTTTGCGCTCGCCCCGGAAGTCAAACACGAACACGTCGGCGCGCACGGCGGCGTTCACGGTCAGCCGCTCGGTGAGGGTCAGGGTTTCGTCTAAGTAAGCGTTGAGGTTCTGCTCGTATAACCGGCCTACAGTGGTCGTATCCGTAATGCGGCGCTTCACGGCGTTGCGCAAGCTCAGGCCCGCGTCATCGATGCGGGTGCCCGCGCCAAACGTGGTGTGCAGGGTTTTGGCCCCAAGCTGGGTGTCGCGGTCGTAGGTCCCGGTGTAGCCGTAGATGTTGCGGCCGGAGTCGGTGTGGTTGATTTCGTCGCCGCCCACGGGATGTTTGAGAAAAAACGTGAAGTTAGAAAACAGGCTGAAGTGGTAGTTGGTGTAGTACACCTGCTGGCGCAGCACGGCGTCGTGCTTGAGGGCCGTCGTGAGAATGGCGTAGGCGTTGGTGCGGTCCGTGCGGCCGCCCTCGCTGTTGTCAATGCTGCCAAAGCGGGAGATAACGCCGCGCTCCACGCCCCGCTCGGGCACCTGGCCGCTGGCGTTCCAGTTCGAGTTGAAGTGGGAGCCGAGCAGGGTCAGCGAGGTATTGTCCGAAAGCTGACCGGTGTATTTCACCATCCCGTTGAAACGCTTGAAGCGTTGCGGGGCATCGAAATAAGAATTGGTGAAGTAGTACTCGGCCGCCGCGTAGGCGCTCTCGGCTTTCTTACTGAACAGGTGCTTGTCCTGCGGTAGCAAATCCAGCATCAGCAGGCCCCGGTATGTGTTGAACTGGCCCACTTCCACCTTCGCCTGGCTGTGGTCGAGCCGCGTTTTCGTTAGAAATTCCCCGGCCCCAGAGGTCGCAAAATCTCCGAAGCGCGCCGTGTAGGGGCCTTTGTAAACCTTCAGCTGTTCTACCGTCTCGGGAATCACGAAGTGAAAGTCGGCGTAGCCCTGGCCGTGGGCGTGGCTCACCATGTTCACCGGCAGCCCGTCGATGCTCACGGCGAAGTCGGTGCCGTGGTCGCAGTCAAACCCGCGCAGAAAAATCTGTTCGGCCTTGCCGCCGCCCGCGTGCTGAGCGATGAATAAGCCCGGCACGAGGCGCAGCAGGTCCTGGGCCGAGTTCAGCGGCCGCAGCACCTGGTCGATGTGGGAGATGGCGGCCAGGCTCTGGTTGGGGTCGCGGGGCTGGTTCACGGTCACCTCCGAGAGGCTGAGCACGGCCGTGGGCATGGCCACCGCGACGCGCTTGGTTTCGCCGGCGGCCAGCGTCACGGGCAGGGCCTGAGCCCGGTAGCCCAGGGCCCCCACGCGCAGCGTATAGGTGCCGGTTTCAATGCCGCCCAACCGGAAGTTGCCCTGGGCATCGGTGGTGGTACCTCCTGGCTGGCCCAGCAGGCCCACGCTCGCGCCTTCCATGGGCTGGTTTGAGAGCGAGTCAGTCACGGTGCCGCGCAGCGTAGCGGTACCCTGGGCCTGGGCGGTGTGGGTCAATAAGAACAGCCCGAGAACGAGCGTCCAGGCTGATAGTGCGGTAAATAATTGTTTCATCTGGTACGGAATCACGGCGGCTGGCAGGCGGCACCGAAGCGCTGCCTGCCAGCTGCCCATTTGAATAAATGTGAAAAGATTCCGACTAGAAGTTGGCTTTGCTCATGCAGTTGGCGCGGCACTGCGCCCGGTGCTGGGCCTGCTGCCGCACCAGATGGCCACGCTGCTGGTCGCGCAGGGCCGTAGCACTATTTATCGGTAGCGCACGGCCGCCGGCTTCGAAAAGAGAAATAGCAATGCGGCCCGCCGTGGGCAATTGCACGCGGGAAATAACGCCGGTAGCGTCCGCTACGGGTTGGAGGGAATTAGCCCAAAAAATCATGGAATGAGGAGTTGAACGCGCCCGGGCACCATGGCCCGGCAGGCTGCGTCGGATTACTGGATAAGATGAAGCGGCACGGCTACTGAATAGCAACCGCACTCCGTGGCCCCGTTTGGATTCGAACCGAACCCCAAGCGGAACTAAAACCCAACTTATCCCCGACGGGGCGGCAATTCAATCTGGCCCCGATAGCCCACGGGGAAGGCGGCTTCATAAGCCGTTAGCCGGCCAAGGCTCCCGCCAAATACCAACTTTGCCAGGGCCTCCCGGCTTGCGGGCAGGCAATGCAAGTCCAAGCCTTTGAAAGTGGTCAGCAACTGGGTCAGCGGCAGTCGCTCCCCGTACTTTTTCACCGTGTACTGCACGCCGTTGCAGTCATCGAAGCAAGCTAGCCGCAGGGTATGCTTTACCTGGCAGTCCGGACTGTGCACGTAGTTATACGGCCGGTCAATTACCCGCGCCGGCCGCTCCACCAGGCCGGCACCAACCACCAGCAGGTAGTTGAGCAGCAGGAGCAGAACCAGGTACGAGCGGGCCATTTGGGCGGGCGGCTTAACAAAGACGATGAGGAGCAAGTTCAATTACGTGAGAAAGCAACGTTTTGGATGGCTTTTCTGCCGCGTAGAACAAAATAAGATAGCCCAGACGTCGTCCTCCCAGCAAAGCAGGCCAGATATGCCTTCGTTAGCGGGGCATGTTCATGCCGGGCATTGCGCTCATCTGGGCATCAGGGCGCATGGATAAATCGCCGTAGCGTGCGGCTAGCCAGTAGCCTCCGGCCAGCATCAGTAGGGTGAGCAGCGTAACCACGGCTTTGCGAACCCCTGATACCTTAGGGCCGGCACTCATTGCCATTTCGGGCTTGGCAGCGCCTGCGGTTGGCTCCGTATTCCCGCGCATGGCCTTGTGTTCTATGTCCCCCTGGCCCATGCCCGCCATCGCCATCCCCGCCATGCTGGGTTCAGCCGGCACCGGCGTAGATACGGCGGCTCTACTCATTTGCTGTATGGCCGCTGCCGGCACTGGTGTTCCGCCTTTGCCCAGGGCCCGCTCGGTGCCCATGCCGTGCTTAAGCTTGTTTTTGACGAGCCAATAGTTAACCGGATAAGCGACTACTACCCCCACCAGCGTGGCCGCCGACATGGAAGCCCAGAACCACGGGGAGGTGGCCTGCATGGAACGCATGTCGTGCGTCATCAAAATCACCATGACGGGCAGCATGCCGGCCATCATCGTGTTCATCGACATCCACTCGGGTAAGAAGGAGTCGAGTACGGCCGCTCCGTAGCTAACGCCCATCATGTCTTTCAAAAACAAGGCTTGAAAGATGAGTAGCCCAAGCGCAAAGCCAGCGGCATATTCCACCCAAATATCCTGGCCCATGCGCAAACCGAAAAAGCCGGTGATGACCGCCGCCACGATGATGCCCGTCGCGTCGCCCGCCGCGCAGTGAATGGTGGAGCCCACGGCTTGCTTCCAAACCGGCGCGATAAACGGCTCATGCGTGTTGGGGGCAGGCTCGCGGCAGGAAAGCCAGTAGATGAGCAACCCGACCGGCCCCGTATAGAACGTAACCATTACCCAGCCCCACTTCATCACCTTCATCTCTGGGGTGTTGGTAAACAGGTCCCAGGCCACGTAGGCCACGGAAAGCGCCGTGAGGCCAAACCAAATCCACAATAAATAAGTGGGAAACAGCGGGGCGGTGGAGGACATGGGCATTAGGCGATAAAAGGTGACCGGTGAAGAAAAAATGCCGCCGACCAACCAAGTAAACCCGTCGCATCTGACAACTCCCCAAATTTCGACTGCAGGCCCCAGCCTCACGATGACTAGCCTCGTACGAATTCATGATTCTCGTCAAGTATAGGGCTCATGCGCAACCGGGATAATCCACTACTGGGGCCGGTTGCGGCCTGGCCACCACAATTGGCGGGAGCGGGTGCCATTCACACGGTAGGTATTGGGTACCAGCAAGCGAATTATTGCGTGCACCATCCGCCGGAAGGAAATAGCGGGGGAAAACAGAAGAGCGGCCGAATAGGGCCGCTCTTCTGTTTCAGGAAACGAATATTGATTTAAAACCGCTTGTTTTTCAACAACCATGCCTGGAATTGCATGATTTCCATTTTCTGCTCATTGATGATATTCTGCGCCAGCGTCTTGGTGGTGTTTTCGCGACCATACTTCAATTCCAGGTCGGAGTTCTCAACGGCGCTGCTATGGTGGTCCACCATGAGTTGGGCGAAATCGTAGTCGGTATTGCCGGTCAGGGGCCG
This sequence comes from Bacteroidota bacterium, assembly GCA_030853845.1. Lineage (GTDB taxonomy): Bacteria > Bacteroidota > Bacteroidia > Cytophagales > Hymenobacteraceae > Hymenobacter. Next base: position 5,056 of record JALYUI010000638.1, read on the forward strand.
CAGGTCGTTGGCCTGGTCCATACGCATCATGTTCTCGTCCTGCTTCATGGCAAATTCGGGGATGAAGGGGGCGTGGGCGGGATGCCCGGCCAAGAAGGCCGTGAACTGCTGAATCTCGGCTTGTTGCGCGCTAATGATGCTGGTAGCCAAAGCCCGCATTTCGGTGTCCTTGCCGTTTTTCAGCTCCTCAGTCGCCATGTTGACGGCCCCCTGGTGATGCATTTTCATCATCATGGCAAAGTCGTTGTCGGGGTCGTTGGTGGGCGTCATCATGCCCATGTCCTTCATCATATTGTGCATGATGGTCATCAGCGCGCTTTGGTCGTGCGCCTGCACCTGAAGGCCTGCGGGGGCGGAATCGTCCTTTTTACAGGAAGTAAGGGCGCCCAAGGCGAGGAGGGCGGCAAAGAGGGGTAAACGAACGGAACGAAGCATGGATTTTATAGTGGGTTGATGGTTTGAACGATGACTTTAATAAATCACCAGTACAAACGATGAAGCTATTCGCATGTTTGCACACTATTCCCACTATTTCGTTGCAAGATTTTAAGCTTTAGCTCAGGTCATGCAGGCTGCGGCGGCCGGCACTGCCCGGCCCCAGGGCCTGATACTCGGAGGGCGACATGCCCGTGACTTGCCGGAACTGGTTGGCCATGTGGGCCGTGCTGCTGTAGCCCAATAGTACGGATACCTCCTTCACTTTGGTGTCCTGGTAGCTGAGCAGCTCTTTGGCGCGCTCCACTTTCTGGCGGATGATGTACTTTTCCAGGGTCAGCCCCTCGCGTGCCGAAAACTGGTGGGAGAGGTAGGCATAGGGGCGTCCCAGCCGTTCGCTGATGAAGTAGGAGTAGGTGTGAAACGGCTGTAGCTCGGCCGGGGTAAAATGGATTATCTCGACCACCAGGGCTTTGACTTGTTCCACCAGTTGGTCGTTCGGGTCATGCAGCAGAGCAAAGCCGTAGGCCTGCAGCGCCGCTTGCGCGACTGCCTCGTCGAAGGGGCTGCCGTCGGCCGTCCGCACATTGGCCCCGCCCAGCGCGACGGCCTCCACCACCAAGCCGGCCCGCTCCAACTCGCGCTGCACCAGGCGCACGCACCGCGGGCACACCATGTTGGTGATGGAGAGTCGGGTGGCCCCTTCGCCGGCCGGGGGGAGGGCGGTACTGGCAAGCTGCGGCATCAGGCTCATTTATCGGGCTTATTTAACGACCAGACTGCCCCGCAGCATGTGCATGCCACAGGTGAACTCAAAGGTCCCAACTTGCTTGGGTAAAAACTCAATGGCCGTGGTTTTAAACGGGGCCAGGTCGCGCCGGATGTTGAAGTCGGGGAGCAGCAGCTCTTCGGAGCAGGTGCCCTCCTCGTCGCGGTAGAAATTCAGCTGCACGGGCTTGCCATGCTCCACCTCGATGACGTTGGGCGAGTAGCCGCCCTTCACTACAATATCGACCTGCTGCACCCCCGCCGAGGAGGATACGGCGGCCGCCACCCGGTGCGGGGCCAGAAAGAAGAACCAGCCAACGAACCCGAGCAGGCCGACCCCCACCAGGGTCACGATTATCTGAACAGTATCCATGAGTACGGAATTAAAAGGGAAAGAAATAGCGCGGCGCTAGGCGGCCCGCTTGTAGCCGCGCAGGCGCAGCGAATTGGTAAGTACCGACACCGAGCTCAGGGCCATGGCCCCGGCCGCCAGCATGGGCGAAAGCAGCCAACCGGTGAACGGATACAGCAGCCCCGCCGCAATGGGAATGCCCAGGGTGTTGTAGACAAAGGCAAAAAACAGGTTTTGCTTGATGGTGCGCATGGTCTGGCGCGAAAGGTCGATGGCCGTGACCACGCCCTGCAAATCCGAGTGCATGAGCGTAATGCCGGCCGCCTCCATGGCCACGTCGGTGCCGCCGCCCATGGCCAGGCCGATGTCGGCCTGCGCCAGGGCCGGCGCGTCGTTGATGCCGTCACCCACCATGGCTACCACGCGGCCCTCGCCCTGCAGCTCTTTGACTTTGCCCGCTTTATCGGCCGGCAGCACTTCGGCAAAGAAGCGCGTGATGCCTACCTGCTCGGCCACCTTGGCGGCCGTTTGCTGGTTGTCGCCGGTCATCATCACCACTTCGATGCCATCCGCCTGCAGGGCCTTAATGGCCGCCAGGCTGGACTCGCGCACGGTATCGGCCACGCCAATCAGCGCGGCAACGTGCCCGTTGATAGCGGCATAGAGCACAGTCTTAGCCTGGCTCAGCAACTGAGTGGCCGTCTGCTCGGTATCACTGGAAAGCACGACGTTATGTTCGGTGAGCAGGCGGCGATTGCCAAGCAGGATAACCTGCCCGTCCACGGTGGCCCCGGCACCCCGGCCTTCGTAGGCCTGAAACGCGGTGGCGGTTAGCTGCGCGCCACCCTGCTCGTTGGCGTAACGCACCACGGCTTCGGCCAACGGGTGCTCGCTCTGGCGCTCCACGGCGGCTAGCACGGGCAGCAGGTGGGCGGGGGTGTCGCCATTGGTGGGCACAAAATCCGTCACGGCCGGTTCGCCGCGGGTGATGGTGCCGGTTTTGTCGAGCAGCACGGTGGTGACTTTCTCGGCTTTTTCCAGGGCCTCGGCGTTGCGAATAAGCACGCCGTATTCGGCTCCTTTGCCGGTGCCCACCATGATGGCCGTGGGCGTGGCCAGGCCCAGCGCGCAGGGACAGGCAATGATGAGCACGGCCACGAAGCTGACCAGCGCCAGCGGCAGGCGGGTGGTGGCGGGGGCCAAATCAAACCACACGACGAAGGTGGTAATGGCAATCATGACGACCACGGGCACAAACACGGCGCTCACCTTGTCGGCCAGCTGCTGAATGGGGGCCCGGCTGCCCTGCGCATCCTCCACCAGCTTCACAATCTGCGCCAGCATGGTTTCGGCCCCCACTTTACTCACGCGAAAGCGGAAGGAGCCGGTTTTATTCAGGGTGGCCCCAAACACGTTGTCGCCTTCCTTCTTTTCCACGGGCAGGCTCTCGCCGGTGAGCATGCTCTCATCCACGGCGGAACGGCCGGTGAGAATCGTACCGTCAGTGGCCACCTTCTCGCCCGGCCGCACCACCACCTCGTCGCCCACGATGACTTCTTCGATGGGAACGTCCATTTCCTGACCGCCCCGCACCACCCGCGCCGTTTTGGCCTGCAGGCCCATCAGCGCCTTGATTGCGGCCGAGGTTTTGGACTTGGCCCGGCTTTCCAGCACCTTGCCCAATAGAATCAGGGCAATGATGGTAGCCGTGGTATCGTAGTATACTTCGGGCATCAGGCCCCGCTGCATGAACCAGTTCGGTAGCAGCGTAGCCGCCAAGCTGTAGCCAAACGCGGCCCCCGTGCCCACGGCAATGAGCGTATCCATGCTGGCGGTGCGGTGCGTGAATCCATTCCAGGCCGACACGTAGAACTCGCGGCCGCTATATAGGAGCACGGGCAGGGTCAGGGCTAGCAGGATGTAGTTGAGGATGGGCATCGAAACGCGGCTCATCATGGCCGGCCAGAGCATGAGCATACTCAGGGCCATCACAACCACGGCCAATGCCACGGCTACCTGAAAGCGGCGCTTCAGTTTTTGATACGCGGCCGCTTTGCGGGCATCCAGTTCCTCGTCGGAAGCCAGTACGTTGGCTACCACGGCCGAACTGGACTCATACACGCCGTAGCCGGCTTGCTCCACGGCGGCCTTCAGGCCGGCGCGGTCAATCTGTCCCGGCAAAAACTCGACCGTGGCTTTCTCATTCGCCAGGTTGACCGTAGCGCTTTTAACGCCAGGGGTACGGGTCAGGGCCTTCTCCACGGAGTTGGAGCAGGAGGCGCAGGTCATTCCTTCAATATTGAGGGTGGCCGTTTCAGTGCCCGTGCTCCTATATAGCGGGGGCCGAAACCATGCTGGCGCAGATTGTGAAGCTGGTGGAGGATGCGCAGGGCAGCCGGGCCCCCATTCAGC
>JALYUI010000658.1 GCA_030853845.1 Bacteroidota bacterium
TACAGCAGGCCGCCCAGCAGGCGCAGGCTCATGGCCAGCAGGCCCAGCAGCCACAGCAATACCAGCAGCGGCAGATGATTATCAAAATACCGCAGACTGGCAGCTAGCAGGCTCGATGCCGTTGCCAAAGCAGCCGGGCTGGCGGCCGCCCCAGTTGCGACGGCGGGCATCAGGGTAGCCCGCGAGGCCACCGCTACGCCGGCCCTGGTTGCTTCCGCCGCAGTAGCAGCTTTTGTCGCCGGCGCTTGTAGTTGCTGCCTCGAAATGGCCGATGGGTTTTGCAGTTCGGCCATGCCTGATGGCAGCTTATCGACCGGGCTTGCATTAAAATACAGGCCGAACGTGCCGCCGGCCAGAGCCACTATCAGCGCCAGCGCCCCGACCGAAGCAGCGTAGCGCAGCTCGGCCCGCTGCCGGCGCAGCAGCAGCAGTGCCCCGGCCAGCACAGCCGCTACCAGGGCACCCTGCCAGAGCGAGTGCAGCAGGGTCCAGCCCAAAGCCCGCGTGAGAGCGGGCGACACGAATTGCTCAAGCGTGGTCATCGTCGGGAGCGTTTGAGGTGGAGTTTTGAATTTCGATATCGTTCAGCAGGCGGCGGATTTGGGCCAGCTCGTCGGCCGAAGTCGGGCGGCTGCCCAGGGCCTGCATCACCAGCTTCAGGGCCGAGCCGCCGAAGGTGGCATCCACGAACTTGTCGAGGAGCAGGCCCTGCGTTTCCTGTTCGCGCACCGCCGCCCGGTACACGTGGCTGCGGTCGGCATCGTCGCGCCGCACCAGGCTTTTGTCGAGCATCAGCTGCAGCATCTTCAGGGTGGTGGTGTAGCCCACCTCGGCCTGCCGGCGCTGGCCGAGGTGGTCGTTGATGGCCCGCACGGTGGCGGGGCCGTGCTGCCAGAGCACGTGCAGGATTTCCAGCTCGGAATCCGTAGGTTTGGGGGGCGGGACCTTGCTCATGTCGAAAGATACGAAGCATCTACGAACTATTTCGTAGAATGAGACAAAGATTATACGAACCCCTTCGTAGTTGCAAGAAGCATCTACGAAATATTTCGTAATTAAGACATGAATCAGATTATTATCCTGATTATCAGGCATAAATTTTTCCAATAAATCTCGCTGATTGCTGCCGGCCTACGCGCCCACCGGCCCCTCCCGCCGCTTACTGAGCGTAACGCGCGCCCGCTGGCAGATACCCCCCAGCGGTGGATTGAACTTGCTGACGCAGATTTTCACCTTGCGCACGTGGGGCAGCTCAGCCGTGATGCGGTCGAGCACGCGGTGAGCCACGTGCTCCAACAACCGGGCCGGCGCGCGCATTTCCTCCGCCACCAGCCGGTAAAGCACCTCATAATTTACCGTCTGGTGCAGCTTATCGGACTCCCCAGCCGCCAGCAAATCGGTTTTGATGTAAAGGTCGACCCCATATTTATTGCCGATTTTTTGCTCCTCGTCATAATAGCCGTGGAAGGCAAAAAACTCCAGTCCTTCAAGTGCGATTTGGCCCATGTTTGCTGTGCTGATATGGCGATGTTCTGTGTTGATATGGCGATGTGCTAATGTGCTGCACGGGAACACTGCGGCCGGCACGGCAGCCGCTACGCCGGAGAAGCGGTGCCGCTACACAAAGGTTACGGCGCAGCCATTTAGAAAAGGCAATGTCCAGGAATTCGCCATAACGGCGTAGAGCCGCAGCTAGCGTATCCACATCCCAAAGCTGAATTACCGAACAACAGCCCCATAAAAAAAGAAAGCCTATCGCAACGACAGGCTTTCAAAACCGGAAAAGCGACGTCAAAACCGAATTCGCGAAATCCGTCAAATCCGTTAAATCTGCGGTCTAGATTTCATCGAAGAACGATTTTTCCGCCACGGCTGCCGCCGGAACCGCCGCCGCCGGCGCAGCAGCACTCGCTGCCGCAGCCATGCCCGGCTGGCCGGGGTGCGTTACGGGCGAGGGCTGGTTTATTTCGGGGTGGCTGGGGCCGATGGGCTGAATATCGGGCGCGGTTGGCTCGATGCGGGGCGCACCGGGCTCGGGCACCTGCGAAGGCGCGGGCGGGTCGACGTGCGGGGCGGGCGAGATGCCGGGGTTTTCGGCCGGCGCGGCGGGGCGC
>JALYUI010000234.1 GCA_030853845.1 Bacteroidota bacterium
GGCGGGCGACAGGTTTAATTTGTCCCAGTAAAGAAACGAATTGTTTCACTAGCAAAGTGCCGTCCGCCGCTACCTTTGCATCCTCAATTGCGAGTATTCCCACCCAACACTTTCTTGGCTATGTCCATCGCTCCCACCAATGCCGCCGATGTCCGGAATCGTTTGCAGCCTTTGGGCTTCACCGAGACGGCTACCGTTCACCTCAATTTAACGCCTGCCGAGCTCGTTGAGCACGCTTTGCGCAACGGCGAGGGCAGCCTCACCGACAACGGCGCGCTGATGGCCGACACCGGCAAGTTCACCGGCCGCTCGCCCAAAGACCGGTTCGTGGTGAAGGACGCCAACACCGAAAACAGCGTGTGGTGGGGCGACATCAACATTCCTTTCGAAACCGAGAAATTCGACCAGCTCCACCAGAAAATGGTGGCCTACTTGGCCGATAAGGACATTTACGTGCGTGAAGCTTACGCCGGGGCCAACCCCGATTACCAGCTGAAGCTGCGCGTGGTGAACGAGCAGGCCTGGCACAACCTGTTCTGCTATAATATGTTCCTGCGCCCCACCGAAGGCGCGGACACGACCTGGACGCCCGACTTCAGCATCATCTGCGCCCCCGGCTTCGAGGCCGACCCGGCCGTGGACGGCACCCGCCAGCCCAACTTCGCCATCATCAACTTCACCAAGAAGATGATTCTGATTGGCGGCACGGGCTACGCCGGCGAGATGAAAAAGGGCATTTTTGGCGTGCTGAACTACCTGCTGCCCCACGAGCACAACACGCTGAGCATGCACTGCTCGGCCAACGTGGGGGCTAAGGGCGACACGGCCGTGTTCTTTGGCCTGTCGGGCACTGGCAAAACTACCCTCTCGGCCGACCCCAACCGCGGCCTCATCGGCGACGACGAGCACGGCTGGACGCCCGATGCCGGCATCTTCAACTTCGAAGGCGGCTGCTACGCCAAGGTGATTGATTTGAGCCAGGAGAAGGAGCCCCAGATTTGGGACGCCATCCGCTTCGGCTCCATCGTGTAGAATACGCGCTTCGTGCCCTTCACCCACACCGTGGACTACGCCAACAAGTCGGTGACGGAGAACACCCGTACCGCCTACCCCATCAACTTCATCGACAACGCCATCGAGCCCGGCGTGGCCGATGCGCCGAAGAACATTTTCTTCCTCACCGCCGATGCTTTCGGCGTGATTCCGCCCATCAGCAAACTCGATAAATCGCACGCCATGTACCTGTTCATGTCGGGCTACACCGCCAAAGTGGCCGGCACCGAAATGGGCGTAACCGAGCCGCAGACCACGTTTTCGGCCTGCTTCGGCGCGGTATTCCTGCCGCTGCACCCCACCAAGTACGCCGAGATGCTGGGCCAGAAGATGGACGAGAATCCCGACATCAACGTGTGGCTCATCAACACCGGCTGGACGGGCGGCAGCTACGGCACCGGCTCGCGCATGAAGCTGCCCTACACCCGCGCCATGATTACGGCCGCCCTCAACGGCCAGCTCGACGAGGTGAAGTTCACCAAGCACCCCGTGTTTGGCATGATGGTGCCCGGCGCGGTACCGGGCGTGCCCACCGAAATCCTGGACCCCCGCAACACCTGGGCCGACAAGGAGGCCTACGACCGCACCGCCAACTCGCTGGCCGAGAAGTTCGTGACCAACTTCCAGAAGTACGCCGAGTACGCCAACGAAGAAATCCTGGCCGGCGCGCCCCGCGTGGCCGTCGAAGCTTAAGTTATTCCCACCGCACTTCCCACCTGTTCACTCACCATACTAAAGGCCCCGCCAGTTGCAGTTGGCGGGGCTTTTGTGCGTTTTATAATTTGCTAACTTTCAAAGCATGCCATTAACATCCCGAGATACTTGGGCAGCATGTGCCCAACTGATAGTCTGCGGCGGACTTTTATAATAGGCATAGGCAAGTGCCATTTGTTGGGCTGCTATTTCATCGGGAACGCAGCCAGTTGCAGTCCCAAGTCCGGGGCATAAGACTCGCTTGATTCGCTTTTCAGAAGTATTAAATTCCTTAACCGCTTGCAGCATTGCCTTCATCGCTAAGTAGACATTGTCTGTTCCATTTATCGACATGGGCACGCGCATAGTGGGAGTGTGGGCCACAAAGGGATGCTTCGGGTGATTGGTTTCCGTGATGAAACTGGTGCCGACGGGCTGCTCTCCATTGTATCGTTCCAGAATGTGTATTTGCACACGGGTCTGCAAATCAGGGCCGAAGAAATTGCTGATTGCCAAGTCTACTCCTCCATCCATTAATCCGAAGGAATTGGCAGCGCTAACCATGCAGTCGAATTCTTTCACTTCCTCAAAACGGCTGTTGACAATATTCACTTCCGGATAGTTGGCGAATGAATCGCGCCAGGCTTCGCATAGGCTGGGATTGAGGTCAGCTAAAATCAAGTTTTCCATTTTGAGTACGTAAGTCGTTCCAATAATCGCAACTACCAACTTCCACCCGGACTTCACCCCATGCTTGCTGTGCTCCCCCTCGGACTCGCCGCGCCGAGGCTACCGTAGTACCTGCCGCACCACCTGCCGCTCCGAACCACTCGTAAACTCGAACAGCAGCAGGCCCGTTTCCAGCAGCCGCACTTCGTTCGGCCCCAGCTGGATGGCCTGCGTGTGCCGCAGCTGGCCCAGGGCGTTGTACACCCGCAATTGGCCGGCCCGGCTGGCCAGCACGATAACCGGGCCGGTGGCGGGATTTGGGTACACGCTGAGGGCAACCGGCTCGCGCGGCGCAGCGGCGGCCGTGGCAACGCCCATGATTTGCAGGGGGTTGCTGCGCTGCTGGCTATAAGTAGCGGCCGTGGTGGCGGGGGCCGTAGCCGGGTCGAAATACAGCGTCCGGTCGAAGCGCAGGGAGCGGAACGAGGGCGAGGTCTGGCCGCAGCCGGTGGGTGGCAGCGGGTCGGTGCAGGGGGAATTGGGGGCCAGGAAGGTGACACTTTGGCCGCTGGTGCCCCAGGCCTGGCCGTCGCCGGTGCAGGTCGAGGCGGGGGCCGCGCTATTGTCGTCGTAGTAGGAGCCGAAGGTGGCATCGGCCGCCGTGAGGGTGGTGGTGAAGCTGTGCAGGATGGACAGGGTGCCGGGCGTACCGCTCACCTGCTCCCAGGTCAGGCTGCCGGTCGCCACATTGTCGGGAATGCCGTCGATGGTCACGCCGCTCAGGTTGAGGTTGTTGCGGTACACCATGCCGTTGGCGGCGCTGTTGTAGTCGAACACGTCCTGCACGCTGGGAATGTTGTGCACCCGCAGGTTGGTGGAGATGTCGTGCCGGCCCTCGTAGAACAGGTGGGTGCGCTGGGTGAGCGGCCCGCTGTTGGCCCCCATCAGTGAGCGAATGACGCGCACCGGACCGGCTTTCACGGCGATGAAGGCGTTTTCGGCGGCCGAAAACGTGTCCTCATTGCGGCCGCAGAAGCCATTGTAGAAGAAGTTCTTGTAGCGGTCCAGGATGTCGGTGTTGTTGCCCACCACGATTTTCAGCTCGTCGTTCACCCACTCGGCGGCGAAGTGCCAGCTGTAGCGGGCGGTCGTAATCCGGGTGTTTTCCGCGTTGGTGGTGTTGGCGTTCACCGGAAAGCCGGCGGTGCTGGCCAGGTTCGACGTGTAGGTGACGTAGCTCGCGCCCGCGCCGGGCAGCAGCGTACCCGTGCTCTGGAACAGGTACACGTAGCCCGTGCCACCGCTCAGCGGGTCGGTCAGGCCGATTTCGCGCAGCGTGCCCGCCACCACGCCCGCCGGCAGGGCCACGGTGCTGCCGGCCCGGCCGCCCGCGTCCTTCACCATAAACACCAGCTCATCATCGGCATCGAATGTCGGCACCGGGTCGGCTCCGACCAGGGTGCTGGCATCGGCATAGAACAGCAGGCGGGGGTTGCTGGCCGCCGCCGGGTAGTTGGCCCCCATCCCGTTTGGCCCGTAGGGGGCCACGATGTCGAGCGAAACCCGCTCATCGACCTGCACCGGAATCTGCTGCCAGCCGCTGCTGCCGTAGCGGAAGCCCACCAGGCTGCCGGGCACCAGGCCCACGAAGGCCGGCAGGTTGGCCCCGGTCAGGACCACCGGGTCGAGGGGCCGGTTGAGGGTGCTGACCTGGGCGGCGGCGGCCTGGGTGCCCAGCAGCAAAGCAAGCGTAGCGAGTGGTTTCATCGGTGATGGGTAAATAGTGAATAGGGGTTGAGATGCGCGCGGCCCGCCCGGGTTTAAGCTGCCGCGCGGGTTATTGCCCATAAATTAGGCACCACCGCCCGAACTTTGCCCAATGCTCACCTGCTACGCCCCCGACCTCACCCCCACCGCCGCCACCTACCAGCTTTCCGAGGAGGAAAGCAAGCACGCCGTGCGCGTGCTGCGCCTGGGCGCGGGCGCTGCCGTGGCGCTGCTCGACGGCCGGGGCGGCCTCTACCGCGCCGAAATCGCCGAGGCCAACCCCAAGCGCTGCCAGCTGCGCATCACCGGGCACGAAAGCGCCCCACCCCGCCCCCACTTCACCCACGTAGCCGTGGCCCCCACCAAAAACCTCGACCGCATGGAGTGGTTCGTGGAAAAGGCCGTGGAAGTGGGTGTTGAGCGCATCAGCTTCCTGCGCTGCGCCCGCTCCGAGCGCCGCGAGCTGAAGCTGGAGCGGCTGGAGAAAATTGCCATCAGCGCCCTGAAGCAGTCGGGGCAGGCGTGGCTGCCGCAACTGGATGAAATGCAGGATTTCGGTGCGTTCGTGGCGGGCGTGGTGCCCGCAACTACGTTCATCGCGCACCTGGAGGAAGGCGAGCGCACGGCACTGGCGCAGGTGGCCGGCGCGGGGCCGGGCTGCTGCGTACTCATCGGGCCGGAGGGAGATTTCACGCCCGGCGAAATTGCGCTGGCGCTGGCCCGGGGCATCCGGCCGGTGACGCTGGGGGCCTCACGGCTGCGCACGGAGACGGCCGCGCTGGCGGCCGTGTTCACGGCGCAGCTGGTGCGGGAAATAGCTGGCTGAGTAGCCTCACAGCTGTCCATAGGCCATCCGCAGCCAGCTGGTTTGGCTCCGGCGCTTGTCAAACAAGAGGCTAGGCGAGCAGTAGCGGGTCCGGTGAAAATACGTGCCAGCGGGTATTTCAGCAGGCTCCGCGCGCCGGTACCTTGCGGGCCTTTCGCAGGGTGGCGGCGGCTGATTGGCTGAGAGTTGGGACGGCCTGCGCCGGGCCTGGCCGACCAATGCCAAGCCCTTGCGCGGGTCCTGATTTCCTTCTCCCTTTTTTCTGTGCCGCATATGCTTCAGGTAACGTCTAACGCCCCTACTCAATCGTTGCTGGCCGCAGCCCGCCGCAATTCACTGCTAATGTGGGCCTTACTGAGTGGGCTACTGGTACTGGCGCGGCCCGTGCAGGCCCAGAAAGCCCAACCGACCGACCCCGACAGCCTGGAGCAGGTGGTGCACAACGCCCACGATACGACGCAGGTGAATGCGCTGTGCCAGCTCTCCTCATTGTACCTCTACTCTAAGCCCGAGCGCTCGCTGGCGCTGGCCCGGCAGGCCCTGGCTCAGGCCCGGCCGCTACACTACCCAAAAGGCATCGCGGCGGCCTACAATAACCTCGGCAACTACTACTTCAACACCGGCAACTATGCCGAGGCCATGCAGTATCAGCAGCAGGCCCTAGCCCTGCGACAGGCCAGTCACGATGAGCTTGGCGTCGCCAAAAGCCTGCTTAACATCGGCAATGCCTACTACGGGCAAGGCAAGCTGCCACCGGCCATAAGCAGCTATCTCGAAGCGCTCAAATACAGTGAAAAAATCAAGCGCGACGGGCTTACGGCCATGCTTTACACCAACATTGCCAATGTGTACAGCGATTTGAAGAACAACGACGCGGCCCTGGCCAACATGTTCAAAGCCATCAGAACGCGCCAGCGCATTCACGATGTCGACGGCCTCAGCTTTACCTACAACAACACCGGCGTCATTTACCGCGACCTGAAAAAGTACGACCTCGCCCAGCGCTATTTCCGCCTGGCAGCCGAAGCAGCCACTGCCAGCGGCAATACCTCCACGCTGGCCTATGCGCTGTCGAACACCGGCGACACCTACGTGCGCCAGGGCCACTATGGCCAGGCTCTGCCCGTGCAGCAGCAGGCCCTGGTGCTGCAACAGCAGCTGGGCGACCAGGCCGGCATAGCGGGCTGCCTGGTAAGCCTGGGCAGCACCTACCAGGCCAACGGCAACCTGGTTCTGGCCGAGGCCTCCTTCCAGCAGGCCCGCGGCATCGGGCAGGCGCTGAAAAGCAATAAGGTGCTGATTGAGGCCGTAGGGGGGCTCGCGGCCGTGGCTACCGCCCGCCGCGACTACCAGCAGGCCCTGGCCCTCGAGCGGCAGCAAAGCGTGCTGAAGGACAGCCTGATGAGCGAGAACGGCCGCAAGCAGGTTGCCGAGCTGAACACCAAGTACGAAACCAGCCAGAAAGAGCAGCGAATCGTGTTGCTCAACCAGGAAAACCAGCTGCAAAAGGCCGTTATCGCCCGCCGCAACTACCTCATCGGGCTGGCCATTGCCCTGATACTGGGCGTGCTGGCCTGGGGCGGCCTGTTCTACAGCCGCTACAAGCGCAAGCAGGATGCCCGCCTGCAACATGAGATTCTGGTGCAGCAGGACCTGGCCACGACGGCCATTCTCGAAGCCGAGGAAAACGAGCGCCGCCGCATTGCCGGCGAGCTGCACGACGGCCTGGGCCAGATGTTCTCAACGGTGAAGATGAACCTGTCGAGCATCGAGGAATATTTCGACTTTAAAGATGAAACGGCTCGCCAGAACTTCACCAACACCCTGGACCTGGTGGATGAAAGCTGCCGCGAGGTGCGCAGCATCTCGCACCAGATGGCCCCCAACGCCCTGCTGAAATCGGGCCTGGTGTCGGCTATTCGTGACTTCATCCGGCAGGTTGACCAGCGCAGCCTCAAAATTAACCTCCACGTGCAGGGCCTCACCGAGCGCCTGGCACCCAACACCGAAGCCGTGCTCTACCGCGTGCTCCAGGAGGTGGTGAATAACGTGATAAAGCACGCCCACGCCTCCAGCCTCGACATTCAGCTGGTGAAGGACGAGGATGGCCTTTCGGTGATGGTGGAGGACGACGGCGTGGGCTTCGACAGCGCCCGAACTATGCAGGTTGAGGGCATGGGGCTGAAGAATATCGGCTCCCGCATTGCCTTTCTCAAGGGCAGCGTCGATTTCGATTCGGCCCCCGGCCGGGGCACCGCCGTGAGCGTGTGGGTGCCCGCCTGAGGCTGGCTTTTTGTTGTATCATTGACTCCAATTTTACCGCAGGCGCTATGGTACCGGAGCTGTCCCCGATTCGGGTTTTTATTGTCGACGACCACCAGCTGATTGTGGACGGCATTCAGTCTTTGCTTGCTGCTTACCCGAACATTAGCGTCTGCGGCTCGACCACCCAACCGCTGCGGGTAGTGGAGCTGCTGGCCCAGTCGCCCGCCGACATCCTGATAACGGACGTGAACATGCCCGAAATTTCGGGTGCGGAACTCGTGCGGCAGGTACGCGCCGTGCACCCCCGGCTACTGGCCATTGCCCTGTCGATGTTCGGCGATAAGGAGGCCATTTCGGAGATGCTGCGGGCCGGGGCCACCGGCTACGTGCTCAAAAACACCGACCGGCTCGAGCTGATGCAGGCCATTGAGCAGGTATACGCCGGCAAAACGTACTTCAGCGAGGCCATTACGGCCGAAATGATGAAGGCCGTGGCCTGGGACGAGACCAGCACCCACCTCACCCGGCGCGAAATCGAGATTATCCGCCTCATCGACCAGGAGCGCAGCAACCGCCAGATTGCCGACCAGCTCTGCATCAGCGAGCGCACCGTGGAAACCCACCGCAAGAACATTTTCCGCAAAACCGGGGCCCAGAGCGTGCTGGGCCTGATAAAGTACGCCCACGAAAACCGGATTCTGTAGCCGGCCTCCGGGGCAGTGGGCAGGAAACCTACGCAACAGCCGGGAT
>JALYUI010000701.1 GCA_030853845.1 Bacteroidota bacterium
GTGAAGCATCTCTACCGCAGCAGTAAATGACTTTACTAGGGCGGTAGAGATGCTTCACTGCGTTCAGCATGACGTACTTAATTAGGTTTCATTTCCTCCCCCCCTACCTATCCAGCCAGCTTTTGAATACGTTGACTTTCTCCCGGCTCACCAGCACCTGGGCATCGGGGGCGGGGGGCTTGAGCACGGTTTGCAGGCGGGAGTTGGTGTAGTGGATGATGTCGTGAATAGCGGCCTGCCGGGCCAGGTAGGCGCGGTTGAGGCGGAAGAACTGGCGCGGGTCGAGCAGGCCTTCGAGCTGGTCCATGGTGTAGTCGACTACGAACTTGCGGCTTTCGGTGGTTTGCAGGAAGGTGGCTTTTTCGAGGCTGAAGAAGTAGGCAATCTGCTCCACGGGCACCACTTTCAGATGCTCGCCCACGCGCACCACAAACTGGGTTTTGTAGCTGGCGGCGGGTGGGGCAGCCAGCTGCATCTGCTGCATGAGCTGGGTGAGCAGCGCCGGGTCGAAGGCCGGCGCGGGCGGCGCAGTCGAGGTGGGCGCGGCGGCCGGCAGGCGGGCGCGCAGCTTGGCCAGGGCAGCGGCCAGCTCGTCGGCATCGATGGGCTTGAGCAGGTAATCCACGCTGTTCACCTTGAAGGCCTGTAGCGCATACTGGTCGTAGGCCGTAGTGAAGATGACCGGGCAGCGCACCGGCACCTGCTCAAAAATCTCGAAGCTCAGCCCATCGGCCAGTTGGATGTCGAGAAAGAGCACGTCGGGGGTCGTTTCCCGCAATAGCGCCACGGCCTGGGCCACCGATTCGGCCGTGCCGGCGATTTCGAGCGGCGCGGGCTGCCGGGCCAGCATATCGGCCAGGCGGCGGGCCGCCAGGGGTTCGTCTTCGACGATGAGGGCAGTCAGTTTCATTGAACAGTTATCATTTAACACCCAGGCCAGGCAGTTTCCTGCCAAATGTAGCGGGATTTGGTCCCGGCAAGGCTTCTCACCCCAAACCTGCCGGCTGTTAAATGATAATTGTCAACTCTTAACTGTTAAATGACCAGCAGCGGCAGCGTGACCACGAACTCGCCGCCCTCCTCGCCGGCCATGAGGGGCTTATCAGTGAGAAAGGCGTAGCGGGCGGCCAGGTTGGCCAGGCCCCGGCCCGACGACTCGCCCGGGGCCAGCCGGCGCGGGCGGCGGGTGTTGCGCACGGTGAGGGTGTGCGCGGCCGGGTCGAGGGCCACGTGCAGGCGCAATGGGTCGGCCTGGTAGGCGGCGTTGTGCTTGAGCACGTTTTCGAGCAGCAGCTGCAGGGCCAGGGGCGGCACCGAATACGGGGCCACGGCGGCGGGCGGCAGGTCCATTTCCACAGTCAGCGCGTCGCCGAGGCGGGTTTGCTGGAGATAGAGGTAGCTTTCAGCGAAAGCCAGCTCCTCGGCCAGGGGCACCAGCTCGCGGCTTTCGCTGTCGAGCACGTAGCGGTACACCTGCGCCAGCTGCCGGATGAAGCGCACGGCCCGGGCCGGGTCCTGCTCCTCGACCAGCGAGGTGAGGGCGTTGAGCGAGTTGAACAGAAAGTGCGGGTCCACCTGCCGGCGCAGCGAATCGAGGCGGGCCACCGCGGTTTCCTTTTCCAGGCGCTCGGCGTGCACCCGGGCATCGCGCCAACCCAGCAGAAACGAGCGCGAGTGCATGAACAGCGAGATAATCACCGTCATGATGAGTGGGGCCACCAGCTGCCCGACTACGTTGTGCTGGAACGCGAATAAGGGTCCCTTATGCCAGAGCAGCACGGTAATCAGCTCCCCGAGCACCACTATCACCGAAAACGAAGCCAGCGTCGAAACGCCGATGGTGAGCAGCAGGCGGCGCATGGGCCGCTCGGTCCAGCCCTGGCGGCGGTTGAGAAAGTCGCCCGCGTAGCCATTGGCCAGCCACATGCCCACGAAGTAAGCCAGCGAAATGGCAAAGCTGATGAGGTAGTTGCCAGGATGCAACCACGGCTGGTGCTCATTGGAAAAGGCGAAGCCCATCGTGCCCAGCAGTATCCACCAGCGCCGCGCCCAGATGCTGCGCAGCTGCGAGGGCTCGGTGGTCGTTATCCAGGGCGCGGCCGGGACCCCGGCATGGGCCGCCGACGATGTTGCAGGGGAAAGAACAGGGCGGAGCGGCGACACGGCGGGCGGCAGGTAAGTTTCCATCAAAGTAAGGGGCAGGTGGTGAATGCAGCCCGCAGCGAATGGGCGACCCGCGAACCAGAACGAGCTGCGGAGCGCAGCCGCTGGCGGGCCATTCCTAACCCATTGGTCGGCACCGCTGATGCATGCTCGTGGCGAGGGGGTTTGCCAAAACTAAAGTAGGCGGCGGGGAAGTACCCTATTGCCCGAAAAGCAGAGAGGCTGCGCCCGGTGCCAACGACAAGCGGGCGGCCGGCGCAAAGCCGCCCGCCCCGGCCGGATGCGGCACTAGTTACTGGTGTTGCCCGCCCCGCTCACCTTGGCCAGCATGGCATCAACCATTCGTTCGCCCCAGTTCGGGCTCAGGGCATTGGCGGGCTTGAAGGTGGCAAACAGGGCCTTGGCCTTCTCGTACATGGGCCGGGCCTTATCGGCCCCGCCGCCAAACATCTCGGGGGTGTAAAACAGGTTGTTGCCCAACAGCAGATATACGCGGGGGTTGTTGGGCGCGAGGGCTTTGGCGGCCCCCAGAGCTTCGGCCACCCGGCCCCCATACACCATGCCGCGCGACATGGGCGCCACCATAATCCGGCCCTGGTAGATGTAGGCCTGCAGCAAGTTGAGCTCGGCCGCGTCGGCCTGGGGCTGCTTGCGGGCCTGGTCGAGGGCCGTTTGGGCCTGGTCGAACAGCTTGTCCTGGGCCTCGCTGCCATCGGCCATGAAGCCGAGCTGCATCAGGCCGCGGGCCTGGTAGTAGCGGGGCTCCCAGGCGGTGGGGGCGGCGGCGGCGGCCCGCTCCAGCTTGGCCAGCACGGCCTGGCGCTCGGCGGGGGTTTTGGCGGCTTCCTGCTCAGCAATGGTGGCCACCATCGTGCTGGTGTAGGCATCGGGGGCGGGGGCCGAAGTGGCGGCGACGGGCCGGGCAGCGGTGGCCAGGGCCACGGGCTGCGACTGGGCAGCGGCGGCCAGCGAGGCGGCGGCGAGGGCGAGGGTGAGCAGGGCGGTTTTCATGGGAGCGGGGGGTTGAAGGTGGTGAGATGGCAGCGTTGCCGTGGTTGATGATTCAAAGGTGGCGGCCGGCTGGGCCGGCCCCAACTCCCCATTGCCGAAGCGTCGGCTGCTACTGATGAAGCGTCGGCCCGTCTGGATGAGCCGCAGCCGCTGAAACCGGGGTAGTCCGGCGGGGTCCGGCAATAAATGCAGCCTCGCCTGCAACCAAAACCCTGTGGGCTGCCTCATCCGGGCATTCTGTTCGACTTTTCCCCGCTCAACTTTTCATGCGCCTCCCCTTCCACTTGCTCGGCTTGGTAATGCTCGCCGCCGCCCCGGCCCTGGCCCAAACCGCCGCCCCTGCCCAAAAGCCCACGGCCCCGGCCGCCCCGCTCCGTTTCTACGTGGGGCTGGGGGCTTACCACAGCAACTACCAGAACCTGGCCAGCTGGCGGCAGGGCGACACCGGCTTTCGGGTGCCGGTGCAGCTCACCGCCGGCTACCAGCTGCGCCCGCGTCTGGCCCTGGAGCTTGGCGTGGCCTACAGTGGCCGCGGCACCAGCTACGCCACCGACGGCTATTATTATTACACCAGCAGCGCCCCCACCTACTTTCAATACGCCGCCAGCTCTACCCGGCGCATGGCCTCCGTTTCGGCCCTGGCCCGCTACAACCTCACGCGCCAGGCGGCCCACCGCCTCCAGGCAGATGCGCTGGGCGGCTTCACGCTGGTACACGAAACCGTGGCTTCCCACAGCGTAGCGGGCGATAGCATTGTCGGCAGTTTCCAAGTCGTTCCCTCCGATTTCCGCCGCGCCTACAACACCCTGCTGCTGACGGCGGGCCTGGGCCTGCGCTACCGCCTTAGCCCCCGCTTCGCGCTCAACTTCGACCTCGCCACCAACCGCAACCTGGGACACCCCAACGCTTATCAGGGCTTCACGGGCAGTGCGGCGTTGGGCCTGCGCTACCGCTTCGGGGGGTAATAGGGCCACACGCCCGCCCGGCCTCCTCCCGGCAGTCCGTTTCATTTTTCCCCCAACCCATTTTCCATGCGTTTCCTGCCCCTTTCGCTCGCGGCTGGCCTGCTGGCCGCCGCTCCCGCCCTGGCCCAAACGGCCGCCCCGGCTCCGGCCGCCGCCGCCCCAGCCACCCCGCGCTACTACGTGGGCCTGAACGCCTATACCAACTTCTACCAGCCCCTGGTCCAGCCGGCACCGGGCCTGGGGAGCCTGCCCGTGCCCGTGCAGGTGCAGCTGGTGGCCGGCTACCAGCTGCGCCCGCGCCTGGCCGTGCAGGTGGGGCTGGCCGGCGGCAGCAGCCGCAATCCCTATTCCTACCCCCGCTACCCCGACTTTCCGAGCAGCACCACCGCCTACTCGCACGAGGCAGGCAGCAGTACCTGGCGGGGCTTGTCGGCCTCGGTGCTGGCGCGCTACACCCTCACCCGGCAGCTCAACCACCGCTTCCAGGCCGATGTGCTGGGCGGCTTCACCCTCGTAACCGACGCCTTGCGCACCCGGGGCACCCGCACCGACAGCCTCGGCGGCAGCCTTGTGGCCCAGTCCTACGACCGCCGCAGCAGCGGGCAGCTGCTACAGCTCACCCTGGGCAGCAGCCTGCGCTACCGGGTGCTGCCCGGCCTCGACCTCAATTTCGACCTCACCCTCAACCGCGCCCTCACCGGGTCGCGCCCGACGCCGGGCTATTTCGGCGGCCTTACCACGGCGGCGGCCCTGGGCCTGCGTTACCGGTTTGGCGGGCGCTAGGGCGGTGCCCCTCTCCAAACGCAAAAAAGCCGCTCCTCTGCTTGGGGAGCGGCTTTTTTTGGGCAATGGCCCGCGCCGACACTAGTTGGGCAGGGTGTCTTTGTGGGCCGTTACGCGCTGAATGGTGTTGTCGAGGGTGGCAATCTGGGCATCGACCTGGTCGGCATCCACTTCGGAGAGGAAGGCCGTGGGGCCGGTTACGGCCCCGGTGCTCAGCGTCAGGTTGTCGCGGCGGGCCGTGGCGGCGATGAGTGCCCGCTTGGCTACGCGCAGCTCGACCTCGGTGAGGCCGGTGCGGGCCACTTCGGTGGTGTAATGGGCCACGTCGTCGGTGGCCTTGGCGAGCTGGGCCGTGAGGGTAGTGGTTCGGTCGGTGGCCTGGGTAGCGGCCCACGACTGGTTAGCGTCGTTGTGCTCGTAGTTGCCTTTCTCTTTGGTGAGGCTGGTGATGGCGACATCGCACTCGGCTTTGGTGGTGAGCAGATTTAAGTTGGCAAGCATAAGAAACAGGGGTGAAAAGGGTTGAAAAATGGTTGATGGGCGAATGTAAAGCCTGCCAGCACCCCCACCAAGTGTTTCTCAAAAAGGGATGAAATAGGCTGATTATTCTCTATTTGGGCCAGCCGGCGGCCCCGGTTCGGCCCGCCTACCCGGCCCCCAGCAGGCCCGCCAGCGCGGCGGCCTCGGCCTCCAGGGCCAGGGCGCGCTGCTGCCC
>JALYUI010000707.1 GCA_030853845.1 Bacteroidota bacterium
CTGGTACACGGGGTGCTCGTAGTTGGTGTCCGACACGGGCGGGTTGGTGGGGTCCGTCACCCACCAGTAGTTGTTCACCGGCCGGTCTTCCCACTGCGCATCGAGCCAGGCCGTGGACGAGTCGCCCTCAAGAAACACCTTTTTGCCGGCGGCCAGAAAGTCGTAGATGATGTCCTTTTTCTCGGTCAGCACCGCCTGGTTCGACTGGAAAGGAATGGCCAGTGCGTCGAGGTCGGCTACGGCTGCGGCCGTGAGGTCGTGCACGTAGAGCAGCTCGTACAAGTCGCGGTATTTGGGGGCCGTAGCCATAGCGTAGTGCGACCACACGCCGTTGAAAATCAGTCCAATCTTAGCCATGAGCGGGAACGGTTGAAGTGGATAGTAATTGAATGAAGTTACGATATAAAGCCACCAGCGCGCTGTCGGATTTACCGGCGTAAGTGACGTCGGCCAGCGGCCCGCTGGCCGTGAGCAGCATCCGGCCATTGGTGCTCACCTCGTCGAGCACCACGATGGCGCGCTGCCAGGTATCGGCCAGCAGCACGTCGGCCCCCGGCGCGGCTTCAATGTAGCCGCAGGACCACCAGCCGCTCATGCCGTGCGAGAAGTTGAGCTGGTCGAGGTCAATGGTATCGAGCAGGTGGTGGCGGTCGGGGCCGGGCGCGTAGCGCACGTCCATCGTGCGGCGCGAGTTGTCCATCAGCCACTGGTTGCCGGGCACCCAGGCGGTGAAAAAGCCATCGCAGCACACCAGCGCCTTTCCTTCATCCAGAAACGCCCGCACCTGGTCCTTGATTTTGAGCATGGCCACGTGGTCGGAGCCGTTGGGCACCACCAGCAGGTCGTAGGGCATCAGGTCGGGGCTGAAGTCTTTGGTGATGAGGCAAATGGTGTACTGCACCAGCTCATTCGACACGTAATACTTTTCGAGTCCCTGGAGGCCATTGGAAATGAGGAGGGCTTGGAGCATGGGCGGTTGGTTTGGGAGTTATGTATCTAAAAGCACGTCGTGCTGAAATTCAGAATAGCTGCTTCCATAAATACATACGGGTAAAAGCACTCATTCAGTCTTGCGCAGCAGGGCGCTTTTATTGGCCCACAGCAGCAGCGCCGGCGGCAGCAGCAGCAGCAGCGACGCCACGGCGGCCAGCTGCGCGTTGGCCTCGCCCACGTAGGTGAACACTTGCACCGTGAGCGTGCGCACCTTGCCCACGCTCAGCAGGTTGGTCAGGCCGAAATCGAACCAGCTGAGCAGAAACGTCTGGAACAGCGCCGTGCGCAGCAGGGGCCAGGCCAGCGGCAGCAGCACCCGCCGGAAAGCCTGCCGCGGCGTGCAGCCCAGCGTGCGGGCCAGCTGCTCGTATTCGCGGGCCTGCTGCGTCCAGAAGCTGCGCAGCAGCAGGGTGGCAAAGGGCACGGCAATGAGCAGCAGCCCCAGCAGCACCCCACCTATCGAACCCGACAAATGCAGCCGGATAATAAATGGCTGAATAAGCACCGCCAGCAGCACCGGCGGCAGCGCGTAGGGCAGGTAGCTAAGCGCTTCCCAACGCCCCGGCCGCGCGGCGCGGGTGATGGCCCGCGCCAGCCCGAAGCCGCTGGTAGTAGCCACAAGAGCCACTACGGAGGCCAGCAGCACGCTGCGGCCCAGGCCGGCCAGCAGCTCATTATCGGCCGCCAGCAGGTCGCGCAACGCCCGCAACGAGTATGCGGCCGGCAGCGCAGCCGGGAAGCGCCAGGCGGGGGCAACGGCTAGTAGCGCCAGCAGCAAGAAAGGGAGGGCGAAGAGGAGGATTAATGCGGCGGTGAGGAGCTTAGAGCGCATGGCGGCGGGTGAGACGGATGAGCACCAGAATCAAACCCAGCAGCCCCACGGCCACCAGAAAGCCCGCCAGGTAGGCCGCCGGCAGCTCGCGCAGGTCGAAGCGTTGCAGGCGGGTGGCAATGTACACGCTCAGCATTTGGGGGTAGGGCCGGCCCAGCAGCAGGGGAATATCGTAGGCCCCGAGCAGGGCGATGCCGCTGAGCAGCAGCGTGGGCGAGGCCCGGCGCAGCAGCACCGGCACGGCTACCCGCCACCGAAACTGGGCGGGGCTGGCCCCCAGCGTCTGGGCCAGCTGGTGGTAGTCGGCCAGGCGACTTTCTTGGTAGATGGCCTGGAAGAGCAACGTGAGAAACGGGAACAGCAGCAGCACGTGCGCCCCGATAATGCCTACGCCCGCCGCATCCTGCACCAGCTCGGGAAAGCCTTCGACGCGGTGCGTGAGGCCCAGGCTGAACGTGAGGCGCGAGAGCCAGCCGGCCCGGCTCAGCAGCTGAAACAGGTAGAAGCCCATCACCAGCGAGGGCATGAGCAGCGGCACGTAGAGCAGCGTCGGAAACGGCCGGCGGCGGAGCGTGGCCTGCGCGCCCAGCACCAGCGCCAGGGCAATAGCCACGGCCAGCGTGAGCGAAACGCTGGCAATCCAGCAACTGAAAAGGGCCGATTTCAGCAGGCCCGTATCGGCCCCCAGCGCCAGCCAGTGGCGGCCGGTGAAGCCGGTGGCCAGCGGCCCCGCCAGACCCAGGCTGCCCAGCAGCGCATAGCCGAGCCCGGCCAGCGGCAGGCCGGCTACCAGCAGGGCGTAGAAGCCCAACATCACGCGGGAGCGGGCTGCTACCCAACTGAATGGAACGAAAGAACTACGCATTAAAAAAGTTCTATTTGGAACTCGCCTTCCCCGGCAGAAAAACAGCCCGCTGCGAACGAACGAGGAACGAAGGCAGAACGAACAATCAACGAAGCTTCCTTTCCTAAGCACAAAAGACTCAGACTCGGAATAATATAATCCCGGCCTCTACTTCTCAATTACCTGGGTGCGGAAATCCTTGAACAGCCGGGTCATGTATTCGGGGTCGGGCTCCATCAGGGCGAGGCCCTGGATGTTTTCCCGCTTGGGGGCGTAGCGGCGGGAGGGCAGCTGCGCAAACTGCTGGCGCTGGGCGGGCGGCAGGGCGGCCAGGTTCAGCACGGTGTGGTCGCCCCACACGTCGGGGTCCATCTTTTTGAGCTGGGCCTCGGGCGAAATCAGGAAGTTGATGGCCAGCAGGGCCGCTTCGGGGTGCTGGGCCCCTTTTACAATGCCCAGATAATGCGAGTTCTGAATGGTGCCGGGCAGGGGCACGTAGGCGCGGGCGGTGGCCGGAAATACGCCCTGGTTGACCTTGTTGTCCACCTCGGCGTCGTTGTTGGAGAAGGTGAAGGCTACCTCGCCGTTGGCAAACAGCTGGTGCAGGGGTGCGAGCTGCTCGGGGAAGGTCTGGCCCTGCTTCCAGAAGTAGGGCCGGCTGGCGTTAATCTGCTTCCACAGCGCGCCCGACCACTTGTTGTACACGGCCTCATCGAACTTGCCCTGAAACAGCTTCGGGTCGCCCGACAAGGCAATCATCCACGATTTCAGCAGGGTCATGCCCGTAAACTCATTCGGAATGGTGAACTGGCCGGGGTGCGCCTTCACGAAAGCCGGCAACTCGGCAAACGACTTCGGCGGACTGGCCACCCGCGCCGAATCGTAGATAAAGGTCATCTGCACGTTGCCCCAGGGACATTCCATGCCCGCCACCGGCTGCTGGAAATCGGTGTTGATAAACGGATTTTGCAGGTCGAGGAAACGGGCGTTGGGTAGCTTATCCACAAACGGCCCCAGTAGCGCATCCACCTGTCGAAGCTGGTAGAAGGTTTCGCCGTTTATCCAGGCAATATCTACTTCGCTGGGCTGGCCGGCCTGCTGCTCGGCGGCCAGGGTCTGGGCCAGGCCCGCGCCCTGACCGGCCGAAATCTGCAGTTCGATATTGTAGCGGCGCTTCAGCTCGGGCTTCACGTAGGCACTCATGTATTTGTTGATGAGCGGGTCGCCCATCCACATCTGCATGCTCACCGGCTGGCCTTTGCCGGCCGCTTCAATCTGCGGCCAGGTCTGGGCCAGGGTTTGCTGCGGGGTGTGCGCCGGCTGGGTGTTGCAGCCGGCGAGCAGGGCGGCGGTGGTCAGGAGTGGGAGGAGTTTTTTCATAGGGGAAAAAGTTAACGCGAATCGCCCTCCGCGTTCACCTCACGGGACCCCTGTAGGGCAGAGCGTGACGACTTAGAGCGCATGGCGACGAGTCAAACGGGTGAGTACCAGAATCAAACTCAACAGGCCCACCGCTACCAGGAAGCCCGCCAGGTAGGCCGTCGGCAGCTCGCGCAGGTCGAAGCGTTGCAGGCGGGTGGCAATGTACACCGAGAGCATTTGGGGGTAGGGCCGGCCCAGCAGCAGCGGGATGT
>JALYUI010000708.1 GCA_030853845.1 Bacteroidota bacterium
GGGCCACGCCGTCGCCTTTGAAGTTGTAGACCTCAAATGACTGGGTTTCGCCGCCATCCTCGGGCTGGAAGGTGATGGTGAGCTTGCCCTTGCCCTTGGTTACGAAATCGGTGGCGCGGTATTGGTCGCCGAAAGCGTGGCGGCCGATGCAGATAGGGGCCGTCCAGTTGGGCACCAGGCGGGGCACGTTGCTCATTACAATGGGCTCGCGGAATACGGTGCCATCCAGAATGTTGCGGATGGTGCCGTTGGGCGATTTCCACATCTGCTTCAGGCCAAACTCCTGCACCCGCTCCTCATCGGGCGTGATGGTGGCGCACTTAATGCCCACGCCGTACTGCCTGATGGCGTTGGCCGAGTCGATGGTGACCTGGTCGTTGGTTTCGTCGCGGTACTCGATACCGAGGTCGTAATACTTAATATCGAGCTCCAGGTAAGGCAGAATCAACTTGTCCTTGATGAACTTCCAGATGATGCGCGTCATCTCATCGCCGTCGAGCTCGACAACCGGGTTGGCTACTTTAATTTTTGACATTACTTCAGTGGTTTGGGTATGCAGGGAGTTGAAACCCGGAGCCGGCAATTCGGCGGCTTTCGGGGGGCTAAATATAGGGGGCAACGGCAGCGCGCAAACACTGGCCGGGCGCGCATAGTTGCCGGGGCCGTTGGCGAAACTGACGTAGCGCTGGTTTCAGGAAGCCTCAGACCACTCAGTCGTGAAACGATTTTTCGCCCGCCGGGATGGCCACGCCCAGGCGGTTTTCAGCTGGCGGCACCGGGCAGCTGTACTCGTTATTGTAGGCGCAGTAGGGATTATAGGCGCGGTTGAAATCCAGCGTGATATCGGTTTCATCGAGCTTGGGCAGGGCCACATCGAGGTAGCGGCCGCCGCCGTAGCTGTCGTGGCCGTTAGTGAGGTCGGTGAAGGGCACGAACAGGGTGGAGTCGCGGCCATTGGCTTTCAGCAGCAATAGCAGCTGCTGCGGCGCATTATTCAGGGTGAAGCTGGCGGTGCCCCAGCGCAGGTATTGCTCGGTTTTATTATCGCTCATCTGCACGAGCGTGGTGTCGGGTTTTGCGAAATGGGAAATGGTGGCGGTAATTTCAAAATTCGGGTCGCCGGGGTAATATTTCAGACTGTCGAAACCCGTTTTCTGCGCGGCGGCCAGCGGCGATTCTTCCGCTTGCCGAAACGACTGATTTTTATCGTGACGAAATTTATTCAGCTGCGCGAAATAGGCGCTGGCGCTGGGCTTCGTGCCGCTCAGCGAGTAAGTAATAATGCCAATAATGGCGAGGCCGAGAGCTATTTTTTTAATCATTAACTCTTTATTCAAAAATATAGGCAGCACGCCAT
This sequence comes from Bacteroidota bacterium, assembly GCA_030853845.1. GTDB lineage: Bacteria > Bacteroidota > Bacteroidia > Cytophagales > Hymenobacteraceae > Hymenobacter. Next base: position 1,358 of record JALYUI010000708.1, read on the forward strand.
GCTGGGCAAAGGCGAAGCATTTTGTGGGCTATTACCAATCAATTTTAGGGTCACAGCTGAGTTACTGTCACAAGCGAGGTGCTTCGACTGTGCTCAACATGACGTGCTAACGGCGCAATTATCACAGCATCCCCTCATCGGCAAAGCTGTAATAGCCCGACTCCGCAAATATCAAATGGTCGAGAATCGGCAAATCCAGGAAGTTGCCGGCCTCTTTTAGTTTCTTGGTGAGCTGAATATCGGCCGCGCTGGGGTTGCGGTTGCCGCTGGGATGGTTGTGCACCAGAATGATGCTGCTGGCCAGCTGCTCCAGGGCTTCCTTGAAAATCATTTTCGGGTCGGCCACGGTGCCGGCCACGCCGCCCCGGCTGATGGCGGTTTTGCGCATCACCACGTTGGCGCGGTTCAGCAGAATTACCCAGAATTCCTCGTGCGGCAAATCCATCAAATCGGGCCGAATCAGATTGTATATGTCGCGCGAGCAGGTGATGGTGGTGCGCGGGGCGGTATCGGCTTCCTTGCGGCGGCGGCCCAGCTCCAGGGCGGCCACTACCGCAATGGCTTTGGCCTCGCCAATGCCGGGGTGGCGGCAGAGCTGCTTCACGCTTTCGCGGGCCAGCTGGTTGAGGTCGTGGCCGACGCCTTGCAGCATGAGCTTGCCCACGTCCACGGCCGACAATTTCGTGGTGCCCGAGCCGATGAGAATGGCCAGCAGCTCGGCATCGGTGAGGGCGGCGCGGCCCTTAGCCAGCAGCTTTTCGCGGGGGCGGTCTTCCTCGGCCCAGCTTTTGATGCCCAGCGCGGGCGTGGGGTAGCTGCGTTCGGTGGGGTGGGGTGGGGGTAGCTGGTCGAGCGGTTCCATGCGGCGCGGCGGGAGGGGCAGGGTGAAAAGTGCGTTAAATGTAAAGCAAAAGCCGGCCGGGCGCGTTTAAGCACCGAAGCGGCCGGCGCACCGATGCGCGACGGGTTATACTGATTGAAGTTCGATATGCGAAATCCGTTGACGTTATGGATAGTGCTGGCCGTGGTGGTGCTGGCCGAATGGTATGGGTATCAGGCCGTGCGCACGGCCACGCAGCACCTGGGCGAGGGCGCGCGGCGCGGGGTGGCAATGGGCTACTGGCTGCTCACGGTAGCGGTGTGGGGGCTGGCTATTTGGGCCGGCAGCACCCGGCAGACGGGCAATACCGTGCTCAAAAGCTACCTCATGAGCTTGCCGCTGCTGCTGCTGGCCGGCAAAATTTTCATGCTGCTGCCGCTGCTGCTCGAAGACCTCACGCGCCTGGGCCGCTGGGCGGCGGGGGCCATTGGCCGGCCAGCCGGCACCGAAGCGCCGGGCATTCCGCGCAGCGAGTTTCTGGCCAGGCTGGCGCTGGGCATTGGCGCGGTGCCGGTGGTGGGGCTGCTGTGGGGCATGCTGAAGGGCGGCACCGACTACACCGTGCGCCGCGTGCAGCTCAAATTCCCCAATCTGCCGCCGGCCTTCGATGGCTTTAAGGTGCTGCAGATTTCGGACCTGCACACCGGCAGCTTCAACTCGACCGAGCCGCTGGAGCGCGCCGTAGCCATGATAAACCAGCAGGGAGCCGACCTGATTCTGATGACCGGCGACCTGGTGAACAACCGCGCCACCGAGGTGGAGCCGCACATTCCGGCCCTGCGCGGCATCAAATCGGAGCTGCCCATTTTTTCCAGCCTCGGCAACCACGATTACGGCGACTACGTGCAGTGGGAGAGCCCGGCCGCCAAGCGCGCCAACCTGGAGCGCCTGATGCACAACCACGCCCAAATCGGCTGGAAGCTGCTTAACGACACCAGCCACACGATTGAGCGCGGCGGCGATAAAATTGCGGTGCTCGGCGTGCAGAACTGGAGCAGCCACGCCAACTTCCCCAAGCACGGCAACCTGCCCCGCGCCCACGCCGCCAGTGGCGACGCGCCGTTCAAAATTCTGCTCTCGCACGACCCCTCGCACTGGGAGGCGCAGGTGCTCGACTACCCCGACATCGACCTGACCCTGAGCGGGCACACCCACGGCATGCAGTTCGGCGTGAACCTGCCGTTTATGAAGTGGAGCCCCGTGCAGTACGTGTACAAGCAGTGGGCCGGGCTGTACGAAAAAGGCCGCCAAAAGCTGTACGTGAACGTGGGACTGGGCTTTTTGGGCTACCCGGGCCGGGTGGGATTTCTGCCCGAGATTACGGTATTTGAATTGCGCCGGGCGTAACTATTCGCCTAAGTGAATATGCCGGCAGCAACATCGGCGGCCCCATTGCCGTAAAGCGCCCCCAAACCATTTCCTGGTTTGCAATTCTTCACTTCCCCTTCACAAGTCATGAAAAATTCCCTCTTAATTCTGGCCGGCGCAGCCGCCTTTTCCCTGGCTTCCTGCTCGCAGGAAAAAACCACTGAGGTTGCCACCACGCCCACTGATGGTACGATGACCACCACGACCACCACAACCACCAGCGCGCCCATGACGGACGCTCAGATTGAGGCCCGCGCCCAGCGCATCGCCGACAAGATGGCCGCCAATATGAAAATCACGGACGAGGCCACCAAAACCAAAATCCGCACCGTGTACGTGAACCGCTACAAGCGCATGAACGACCTGCGCACTAAGTACGGCACCGACACCACCGGCATGGCCGCCGCCATGAACCAGTCGAACATGGACACCGATTCGGAATTCAAAACCGTGTTCACCGACCCCACCCAGTACCAGGCCTACGAGTCGAGCCGCACCACGTATTACGCCGACGACAATGCCCCGATGGACAGCAACATGAGCTCGGTTGATACGACCGGCGCGATGTCGTCGGAGAACATGTCGTCGACCGACAACAACATGAGCAGCACCGACAACATGGGCGGCGACGCCATGAGCGCCAGCAAGATGAAAGTGAAAGCCGAAGACGGCAGCAAAATGAAGATGAAGGAAAACGGCAAGGTGAAAACCAAGGATGCTGACGGCACCAAGATGAAAAACTAAGCATTTGGTCGATGCATTCGGCCGAATTATCTTTAAAAAGCCCGCGCTGCAACCAGTGTGGGCTTTTTTTGGCTCCCGGGGTTGCTACTTTGTGGGAGCGTTGCGTATGATTTGTTAATGGTTGCTGAACGAAAGCGTTGTGAATGGGTCGGTTGGCTCGAAAAAAGCCGGGGGCTGGCGCTGCTGGCCGCCCTGTGGCTGCTGGCTGGCGCGGCCCGCGCCCAGAGCCCGGGCACGGTGCGCGTGAGCGGCAGTGTGAGCGAGGCTGGCTCGCGCGCGCCCATTCCGGGGGCTACGGTGCTGGTGCAACGCACCCGCCAGGGCGTGGTTACCAGCCCGAGCGGCGATTTCAGCATCGATGCCGCGCCCACCGATACGGTTCAGTTTCGGGCACTGGGCTACAAGGCGCAGCGCATGGCCCTGGGCGGCACGGGGCTCTCGCAACTGGTGGTGCGCATTCAGCTGGCGCGCGACAGCGTGCGCCTGGGCGAGGTGCAGGTGGTGAGCGACCGGCCCGACCGCGCCATCATCAACCGGGCGCTACGCAACATCAAGCGGCCCACGCCGCCGGTGGCCAGTGGGGTCAAGCGCCCGCCCAAGCCCAAGCCCCTGTTCGCCGTCGACTCGACCGCCCCCAAGAAGCCGGTGCCCACCATTGCCAGCCCGGTGAGCCTGCTCTACGACCAGTTTTCGCGCGAGGGCAAGCAGCGCCGCAAGATGGAGGAAATCGAAGCCGAGCAAAGGGCTGAGAAAGCCCGCAAAGCTCGCGCCCAGTACAACAAAGCGTTTCGGGATAACCGGGGCTACGAACCATGATATATAGTGAACAGTGAACAGTTATCAGTAAGCAGTGAACAGTCATCAATTAGCCGTTCAGGGGCTGAGTTGCTCACTGTTTACTACTCACTGCTTACTGATAACTGATAATTGCCTTTTCCCGTAAGCCGGGGGTATGAAAATTGGCTATCCCTGCGTGAATGCCTCGATGGATTGCAGCGCCGGCAACACCTTCCGGCTGGCCTCTTATTCGGAGGAGCGGGTGGTGGCGGCCGTGGCGGCCAACCTGGCCTGCCTGCGCCGGATGCTGGAGTGGAACGTGGCCCAGGGGCTGCTGTTTTTCCGCATCGGCTCCAGCGTAGTGCCCTTCGGCTCGCACCCGGTGAACGCATTCCCGTGGCAGATGCACTTTGCGGCCGATTTCCGGGCTATTGGCGACTACATCAGGGCCAATAATATGCGGGTGAGCTTCCACCCCGACCAGTTTGTGGTGCTGGACTCGCCCAGCCCGGCCATTGTGCAGCGTAGCATCGAGGAGCTGGTATATCAGGGCTCGATGCTGGATTTGATGGGACTGGACAGCACCGCCAAGCTCCAGATTCACGTGGGTGGGCTGTATGGCGACCGCGACTTGGCCATGCGCCGCTTTGCGCAGGTGTACGCCACGCTGCCCGCCGCCGTGCGCACCCGGCTGGTGGTGGAAAACGACGACCGGCTGTTTCCGCTGCGCGACTGCCTGGCGCTGCACGCGGCCACGGGCGTACCCATTCTGTTCGACAACTTCCACCACGAGTGCCTGAACCACGGCGAGCCGATGGCCGAGGCGCTACAACTCGCCGCCACCACCTGGCACCCTACTGCCGACGGCGTGCCGATGATGGATTACAGCTCGCAGGCCCCGGGCGAGCGCAAGGGCAAGCACACCAACGACTTGGTGGACGAGCTGTTCGGCCACTTCCTCGACCAGCTCCACGGCCTGGATTTCGACCTCATGCTGGAAATAAAGAACAAGGAAACCAGTGCTCTGCGCGCTGTGGCCCTACTGCGTGAGCGCGGCCTGAGCCCCGCCGCGCCTGACCAGCCCAGCCCGCCGCTGCGCCTGCCGCCCGCGCCCGGCGCACCCGCCAAAGCCCGCCGCGCCAAAGCTCCCGCCAGCCCCTGACGCCGCCGAAGGAGCCGCAGCAGCTGCCGCTACGAAGAGCAGCTGCCGACTACAGACGGCCGCTTGGCGTATTAGTTTCTGAAGCTGCGGCAAGCCCATAAGTTGCGCTTTCCGTCATTAACCCCGACCATAAGGGTCCAATCATATGGGAACAGCACATCCGCACATCAAAAAATCAACACATCAAAAATCACCTAACCAACCCATCCCCATCATGCCTTCCGACCATCTCCTCGCCACCGTCAGCGCCCTGAAAAATGGCCTTACCAGCCTGCCCCTGGGCTCGGCCATGGACAACACCGAAACCTGGCAGCAGCAGTTTCTGCAGAGCGGCCAACCGGGCCTGCAGGATATTGCCCGCGAAATCGGCAACCTGCAATCCCTGCTCACCAGCGGCACCCTCAGCGCCCGCGCCCTGGGCAATTCGCTCACTATGCTTGGCGACCAGACCAGCCAGGCTAGCGCCCAGGCCACGGCCGACCTGAAAAAGCCTCTTGTGGAACTGGCCGACCTGCTGCGCCGCCACGGCGGCGACCTGCTGGCCCACGCCGAGAAGTCGAAAAAATAAGGAGCTATAAAAGCACAAAAAACGGCCTCTCAATTGGATGAGAGGCCGTTTTTTGTAATTGAAATGGAGCGGTGGATTAAGCCGATTAGTTGAGCGGCCGTACGTTGCTGCTGTTGCTACGGCGCGAGCGGCTGGGTACGATGTCGGTGGACTGGCGCGGGCGACGGTCGCGGATGATGGGCTGCTCGCGCACATCGGGCACGGCGTTGGGCGAGGTTTCGGGGGTAGCAGCGGGTGAGAAGCCGCGGCCATCGAGCTGGCGGGTGGGCTGGGCGTCGTTGTTGGTGGGCGTGCGCTGCATGTCGGGTGGTCCCTGAATGGTGCTCTGGTTGAGGGCGGGGTTGACGGGGGGCACCGTGGTCTGGCCCTGGCCGCCGCCGTGTACGGGGGCCGAAGGGTCGAAGGGCACGGTTTGGGCCTGGGCGGTGGCGGCCAGCAGCAGGCCGGCGAGGAGCAGGGAGTATTTCATGAGGCGGGAAGGCGAGGGGAGGGTGAGCAATACAAAAGCCGGCCGCTTCGGAAGAAACGGCCGGCTTGTTGCCAGATACGCGGTTGATTGGCAAATGGTTACATGGTAGACTTGGACTTCATTTTGCCCTTGCCATTGGTCATGTTGCCTTTCGCTTTGGTGCGGCCGGTGGTGCCGGTGCGCATGGTGCCGTCGGAGTTCATCGTGCCATCGTGCATGGTGCCGTTGGTATTGCGCATGGTGCCATCAGTATTGCGCATGGTGCCGGTTCCGGTGGTGGTGCCGGGGGTGGTTTGCATGGTGCCGGAACCGGTGGTAGTACCGGTGGGCGTCTGCATAGTGCCGCCGGTGTTGGCCGGAGTGGTCTGGGCGAAGGCGCTGGTGCTCAGGCCAACAACGAACAGAATAGCGAGGGAGGTTTTGAAGGTTTTCATGAGATGGAAACTGGACGTGTGAAAAGCAAATCGAGCCTGACTATTCAGGCAGGGCGTTTACGGTTTAGCGTGGGCGGGTAGTTGCGTTGTAATAAGGATTTGGGGAAATAAAATACTTAACCTCAGCAGTTTGAATTGCTATTGAGCGCGACTTAGCCCCGGCAGTTGCCAGCGGCGGCCGGCTCATTGGCTGGCAGTTGCCTGAAATTTCCCCTCTTTGCGGTAACCTTCCCGCCGCAGGGTAGTGTCCATAAGCAAATGCCCTAAATTTCTCGACCCAGGTTTGGACGCGCTATCGGATAAAGCTTTAATGCTGCGGGTGGAGGCCGGCGACGTGGACCGCATGGGCCGGCTGTTCGAGCGCCACCACCGGGCGCTGTTCGGCTTCCTTTACCACCTGCTGGGCCGGGCCGATACCAGTGAGGACCTCGGGCAGAACGTGTTCTGCCGGACAAAACTGTACGCGACGACGACGCGGCCACTCTGGCCCAGGGCCAGCGGGAGGTGAAGGTGGGCTTCGCTCAACACGGCGACAGCGTGGTAGTGTACGAGGCTGGCCCCAACGACTCGCGCCCCACGACACGCATAACAACTGGCGTGACCGCGACATCGACTACCGCTGTACCCTCGATTTTGTGGTGCGGGTACCCTGCCAGCTGAACCTGCGCGTGCAAACCATTAACAACGGCAGCGGGCTGGTGCAGGAGGTGGCCGGCCCGCTGAACGTGGGCAACGTGAACGGGGCCATTCCCCTGCGCAAGGTGCGGGGTACCACCAAAGCGCATACCGTGAACGGCAACGTGGACGCCACCTATGCCGCCAACCCGCCCGGGGCACCACGCTATATATAATGGCAAAATTCGGGTGCAGTACCCGGCCGCGCTGGGGGCCGACCTGCACTTCACAACGTCAACGGCCCGATTCTACTCACCGACGTGTCGGGCTCGGCCGTGGCCACCACCTTGAACGGTAACCTCACGACCACCTTCAAAACGACCACCTTCAAAACGACCACCTTCAAAAGCGTGGCTAACGGTACGCCAATGGGCTTTTCCAACCTCAACGGCAAGGGCGACGTGACCTTTCCGGCCAATGTGAAAGCGGCGCTGAAAATGAACTCGGAGCGGGGCGAGGTGTTCAGCGACTTCGATGTGGCCCTCGATAGCGCCCCCGCCAAAGTGACCCGCAGCAGCCAGCACGGCCTCTTCGGCCTCAGTACCGACGATTGGACCTATGGCAAAATCAACGGCGGCGGGGGCAAGGTGATGATGAAAACCATGAATGGCAATGTTTACCTGCGCAAGGCGAAGCAGGGGCATGAGGTTGACGCCTGGCGGTCAGTGCCGCAGTCTAATCATTTACTATTGCAGTAAACTTCGTCGCTGCTTGACGCGCAGAATGCGCTGCATGACCGTTTCCCACAACCCCGGCAGCGCCACCGAAAAAATATTTTTGCCCCCGCTGTAACGAACCGGCCGGCTCCCGGTACTCCCTTCATTCCAACCCCTACCCTGACCTCCTTTCTGTGGAAGCCCTGAGCGACGAAACGCTGATGACGGCCGTACGAGCCGACGACCTCGACCAGCTGGTGCCGCTGTTCGAGCGCTACCACGGTCCCCTGTTCAACTACCTCACCCGCCTCACCAACGACCGCGAAACCGGTGAAGACCTCACCCAGACCGTATTCGAACGCATTATCAAGTACCGCAGCAGCTACCAGCCCAGCCAGCCCTTTAAAGCCTGGGTGTTTCAAATGGCCCGCAACGTGCACGCCGACCACTGGCACCGCCAGCAGAAGCAGCGCACCGACGACCTCGACGAAGTGGAGCGCACCGGTGGCCTGCGTACCGCCGCCTTCGGGCAGATGCGCGTGAGCAGCCACCACGACGACCTGCACGAGGCCCTGGCCCTGCTGCCGGCCCCGCAACGCGAGATTCTCGTGCTGCACCGCTTCCAGGGCTTCGCCTACGACGAAATCGGCCAATTACTTAACTGCACCGCCGAGGCCGCCCGCGTGAAAGCCCACCGTGCGTTGCAGGCGCTGCGCAAAATTTACTTCGAATGAATTGGCAGTTTTGGGTTGCTCGTTGCTGGTTTCTAGTTGGTAGAATGTCAGCAACGAGCAACCAGCAACCAGCAACAAAAAACGAGCAACCAGAAACCTCCCCATGAAAACGCCCGAATTCACCGCCTGCTCCGAGTTGGAGGCCCTGCTGCCGGCCTATGCCGACGGCAGCCTGCCCGCCGACGAGGCCGCGCGCGTGGCCGAGCACCTGCCCGGCTGCCCGGCCTGCCAGCACCAGCTGCACCAGCTGCGCGCCCTGTCGGCCGACCTCGACGTGGCCCTGCCCGAAGTGCCCGGCACGGGTCTGCGTGCCAATTTTATGGCCATGCTGGAGCAGCAGAAGCAGCAATTGGCACCCGCCGCCGTGGTCGCTCCGGTGGCCTCCGCGCCGCCGGTAGTAGCCGCCGCGCCCGCTGCCAAAGTGGTTTCGATGTGGCCGGCGGCAGCTTCGGCTACCTGGCTGCGGGTGGCGGCCAGCATCGTGCTGCTGGCCGCCGGCGTATTTCTGGGCCGGCAGCTGCCCTGGGGCGGGGCGGCCACCGGCGGCGGCGTGGCAACTACTGCGCCTGCCGCCGCCCAACCGGCCCCGGATGCGCTGGCCGCCGCCCTCAACGGCGACAATGGGCACGCGGTATCGGCCAGCAACCGCATTCAGCTGGTGAACCGCTCGGGCAAGGAAACCGAGCCCGGCGACCAGACCGTGCAGGTGCTCATCAATACCCTCAACTTCGACCCCAGCCCCAACGTGCGCCTGGCCGCCTGCGACGCTCTATACCGCCTGCGGGCCGATGCCCGGGTGGGGGAGGCCCTCGTGCATTCGCTCTCCATTCAGACCGACCCGAACGTGCAAATCACCCTCATCGATATGCTGGTAACCATGCGCCTGCACCGCGCCGTGCCCCAGCTCCAGCGCCTGGCCAAGCGCCCCGACGCGCTGCCCGTGGTGCGGGCGCAGGCGGAGGCAGGGGTTGGCAAGCTGATTTAAGAGATTGAACAGCATGACGTTCTAAATCCTTTCCCAAATATTTCCCACCCATTCATTTTCTCTCCCTTCCGCGCCAGCGGTGCCGGCTCGCGGCGCGACGACGGGACTCCACTTGTTTCATCATCCAACTCATGAATAAGCTTCTTTTATTGACGTTTGCGGGGCTGCTACTGGCCGCCCCAGGCCGCGCCCAGGAATTCAAAACCCGCCTCACCGGTAAATCGCCCAAGATTGTGGTCGATATGAAGGGCAGCGACGTAGTGGTGGAGGGTATCGACGGCGACAACCTCATCATTCACGGCGATGGCTATGAGGAGCCGCCCAAGCGCGCCGAGGGCCTGCACCCCATCTACAACACGGCCGTGGATAACACCCACATCGGCTTGGCCGTGACGCAGGACGGCAACGTGGTGCGCATTGCGCGGGCATCGCGCCGCGAGGCCAATTACGTGATTCGGGTGCCGCGCGGTGCTTCGGTGCAGTACAAGCAGGCCGGCTGGGGCGGCAGCGGCGACTTGAGCGTGCGCGACGTGAGCGGTGACCTCGAAATTACCATGACCAGCGGCGATATTAAGCTGGTGAACGTGGCCGGCCCGGTAGTGGCCAACACCGTAAGCGGTAATATCTCGGTGCGGTTTGCCGCGCTGCGCCCAGGGCCGAGCTCCATTACCTGCGTGAGCGGCGACGTGGACGTGACCCTGCCGGCCACCACCAAAGCCACCCTGAAAATGCGCACCATCTCCGGCGAAGCCTACACCGACTTCGACCTGAGCCTGAACACCCAAGGCAATATGCAGCACGTGGGCGGTCAGGTCATCGACGGCAACATCAACGGCGGCGGCAACGGCATCTCGCTCAAAACCGTGAGCGGCGACATCTACGTGCGCAAAGCCAAGTAGGCGGCAGCCTTTGCTGCGGCTCCCGGCCACCAAACTCGCCCACTAGCGCCGGCCCAACCCCTTCCGGTTAACTCCCCTTTTCAAAGCCAAAAATGGCTTTGCCAGGCTTTCCTTGCCCTTTTCGGCCCACTGAAAACCCGGGCCAAGATACTCCTTCTCTCACCTTCAACCACTATTTGCCATGTCTCGCTTTGTCTTGTTGATGCTCTTGCTGGCCACGGCGACTACGGCGGCCCGGGCGCAGAAAATCATCGAAAAAACGGCTCCGGTCGCCGCCGGGCAGCGGGTGTTTCTTGACCTGAAACAGGGCAGCAGCATTCGCATCCGGCCGGGGGCGGCCGGGCAGCTCACGCTGAAAGCCAGCGTGAGCATCAACCAGAACAAGCTCAACGACGCTTTTCAGCTCGACGTGACTTCGGCCGAAGGCGAGCTGAAAGTTGCATCGGCCCTCGATAAGGAACTGCTGCGCAACGCGCCATTCGGCGACTGCCCCGAGGGCGGCGGCGACTACTACGGCGATTCCTACACGGCCCGGAAGGAGGACCACGACAGCGGCAAGCGCCGAAGCGGCTACCGCGTGTGCGCCGACATTACCTACGACATCACCCTGCCGCCCGGCGTGGCCCTGCGCGTGAGCACCTACAGCGCCAACATCGACATTGCCGGCCTGAGTGGCCCCATTGAGGCCAAGTCGTTGAGCGGCTTCGTCGATGTAGCCTGGCCGGCGGGAGTAGGGGCCGAGCTGGCCCTGAAAACCATCACCGGCGAGGTGTACACCGACCAGGCCATTGCCTTCAGCTCGGCCCCGCCGAAAAACCCCGTGGTGGGCTACCAGCTGCGCGGCACACTGGGCGGCAGTGGCGGGGGGCCGCTCGTCAAGCTCGAATCCATCAGCAACGACGTATTTTTTCGCAAGCGGAAGTAACTACGGACTGCTGGTACGAACGGCTTAGTCAGTAGCGCGATTTTTGTAAATCGCGTGCCCGCGCCATTACTGCCATTAATGCCGTTCCAACGG
>JALYUI010000709.1 GCA_030853845.1 Bacteroidota bacterium
ACAAGCGTCGTACCCACTACAAGCTGACTCCTAAGGCCGTGACCCTGTGCCCCAACACGGGTGAGCTGCACCTGCGCCACAAGGCGTACGTGGTCGATGGCGACCTGTACCACAATGGCCAGCTGGCCATCAAAAACTACTCGAAGACTAACGCCGCCCCCGCGGTTGATGCTTCCGACGACGACGAATAGCGCGTTTGGTTGTTACTTCGCGGCACCATCAGGTCCGGCTTCGCTCCTTTTTTAAGCCAGCGGGGCCGGATTTTTGGTCATTTCACTTCCCGCTGAACTCCCTCCAAACACCTCTTTCATGAAAATAGCCCTCGACGCAATGGGCGGCGATTTCGCCCCCCAGGCCGCCGTGGCGGGTGCCCTGCTGGCCGCCAAAGAGCTGGCCGGCCGGGCCACCATCGTCCTTATCGGTCAGGAAGACGCTGTGCGCCCGCTGCTGCAGGCCGCCGGCCCCGAGGGCCTTGCTCTCGAATTCGTGCCGGCCACCCAGGTCATCGAAATGAGCGAGCATCCCGCCAAAGCATTCCAGCAGAAGCAGGATTCGAGCATTGCCGTGGGCTACAAAATGCTGCTCAACAGCGAGGTCGATGCTTTTTGCTCGGCCGGCAACACCGGGGCCATGCTCGTAGGGGCCATGTTCACCGTGAAAACGGTGGCCGGCGTGATGCGCCCCGCCATTGCCAACTTCCTGCCCAAAGCCGGCCACCGCTTCGGCATTCTGCTCGACGTGGGTGCCAATGCCGAGTGCAAGCCCGAAATGCTGGAGCAGTTTGGCGAGCTCGGCGCGCTGTATGCGAAGTACGTGCTGGGCATTGCCACGCCCCAGGTGGGCCTGATGAACATTGGCGAGGAAGAAGGCAAGGGCACGCCCGAAATTCAAGCGGCCCACCAGCTGCTAAAGGTGAACCCCCACATTAATTTTATCGGCAATCTGGAGGGGCGCGACCTCTTTAATGATAAAGCCGATGTGATTGTGTGCGACGGTTTTACGGGCAACATCATCCTGAAAATGGCCGAGTCGATTTACGACGTGATGGAGGAAAAGAAAATCCAGGACCCGTTTTTCGACATGTTCAACTACGAGGCTATTGGGGGCTCGCCCATCTTGGGCATCAACGACAACGCCATTATCGGGCACGGCCGCAGTACCCCGCGCGCCATCTGCAATATGCTGATGCAGGGCTTTAATATGGCCGATTCGGGAATTGTCGACCATATTAAGGCTACCTTTAAGTCCTGATTTCTGTATCCGGGCGATTAAAAAAAGTCCGGCTCCGGCCGGATTTTTTTTACCCCTTTGTGCCTCATTACCGGTATTTTGCCCCCCGGCTACGGTGCTGCCGGCCAGCCACATTCCTATTTATCGCTTGCCCCGCCTACTTTTGCTCATATGAAGATTACTGCTGCCATCACCGGCGTGGGTGCCTACGTACCCGACTACGTGCTTACCAATGCCGAGCTTGAAAAGATGGTGGACACCACCAACGAGTGGATTCTCTCCCGCACGGGCATCAGCGAGCGCCGCATTCTGAAGGGTGAAAACCAGGGCACGTCCGTGATGGGCATTAAGGCGGTGCAGAACCTGCTCGATAAAACCGGGACTAATCCGGAAGATGTGGAACTGCTGATTTGTGCCACCACTACTCCCGACGTGCTGTTTCCGGCCACGGCCAATATCATTTCCAACGGGGTGGGCATCACCAAGGCGTTCAGCTTCGATATGAACGCGGCCTGCTCCACGTTCCTGTTCGCGCTGGCCACGGGAGCGCAGTTCATTCAGGCTGGCACCCATAAGAAGGTGATTGTGGTGGGGGCGGATAAGATGTCGTCCATCGTCGATTACACCGACCGGGCCAACTGCATCCTGTTTGGCGACGGCGCGGCGGCCGTGCTGCTGGAGCCCAACGCCGAAGGCTTCGGCCTGCTCGACCAGGTATTGCGCACCGATGGCAGCGGCGAGGCCTTCCTGCACCAGAAATCGGGCGGCAGCCGCCGCCCCCCGACGCACGAAACCATCGATGCCAAGGAGCACTACATCTATCAGGAAGGCGCGACGGTTTTCAAGTTCGCTGTGAAAAGCATGGCCGACGTGGCCGCCCAGGTGATGGAGCGCAACCACCTCACGAACGACGACGTGGCCTGGCTAGTGCCTCACCAGGCCAACAAGCGCATCATCGACGCCACGGCCAACCGCATGGGCGTGGGTCCCGAGAAGGTGATGCTCAACATTCAGCGCTACGGCAACACCACCAACAGCACCATTCCGCTGTGCCTGGCCGACTACGAAAGCCAGCTCCGGCGCGGCGACAACCTAATACTGGCGGCCTTTGGCGGCGGCTTCACCTGGGGCTCCATCTATGTGAAGTGGGCCTACGACGGCGATAAAGTAGTTAAGAGTTAAAAGTTATGAGTTAAAACGCTGGCTTGCTCTTAATTTTGTCGTCTGTCCCATCCATTTCGTAACAACAACCCACCCAAATTGAAAGCCTTGAGTTAAAGCTCAACCTTTTAACTCATAACTTTTAACTTTTAACTGATTCCATGGCATCAACCGCCGACTTCCGCAACGGGCTCGTCCTCAATTACAATAACGAGCTGCACGTCATCACCGAGTTTCAGCACGTGAAGCCCGGCAAAGGTCCCGCCTTCGTGCGCACCAAGATGCGCAACATTAAAACCGGCCGCACCATTGATAACACCTTCAACGCTGGAGTGAAAGTGGAAACCGCCCGCGTGGAGCAGCGCCCGCACCAGTTCCTCTACAAGGACGACTACGGCTACAACTTCATGGACAACTCGACCTTCGAGCAGGTGGTGCTGTCCGAAGCGCTGGTGCCTTTCGCCGACATCATGAAGGAAGGCCAGGAAGTGACCATCCTCATGCACGCCGAAACCGAGCAGCCCCTCACCGCCGAGCTGCCCACTACCGTCGACCTGGTGGTGACCTACACCGAGCCGGGCCTGCGCGGCGATACCGCCACCAACACCCTGAAGCCCGCCACCGTGGAAACCGGGGCGCGCATCCAGGTGCCGCTGTTCGTGGATGTGGACACCAAAATCCGCATCAAAACCAGCGACTATAGCTACGTAGAGCGTGTGAAGTAGGAAAAGCCTAGCTGTTAGCCAAAGCTGTTAGCGTTTAGCTGACGGTCGAAGAGAAGCTAATAGCTAGCCGCCACCAGCTAATAGCTACCAAGTATGTCAAATTTGCCCAAAAAGGACGCTGCCATGAAAGCCAAAGAATTACAGGAGCTGCTCGATTTTATCGCCAAATCGGGTTTAAACAAGGTTAACATTGAAACCGAAGAATTTAAAATCTCGGTGCAGCGCGACCCCAATACCAAGCACGTGACGACGATTGCCGCCCCGATGGCCCACGCGCCGGCTCCCGCCGCCCCGGCTCCTGCAGCAG
>JALYUI010000722.1 GCA_030853845.1 Bacteroidota bacterium
GGCATTGATGGTCTGCCAGCTCTGCCAGCCGCCGGTGTTGCCCACGCTGATGCTGCCGAGCACGCCGCCGCTGCTGTTGCGCAGCTGCAAAGTGGCCCCACCATTAGCGCTGGCTACCCGGAAGCCCACGGTGTAGGAGCCGGCCGTGGCCACGTTCACCGAGTAGTCGAGCCAGTCGTTGGTTTCGAAGTAGTCCACGTTGAGCCCGCCGCCGGTGTCGGTGGTGGTTTCGGTCAGGGTGCCCGACTGCGTGGCGAAGCTCTCCGCCTCAATCCTGCCCGGGATGGCCTGCGCCGTGGGGGCCTGCCCCGCGAAGCCGCCAAACGTGGCCACCACCTTGGAGGGCTGCGGCGTTTGCAGGGTGGCCGACTGGTCGGCCACGTCATCATAGGCAAAGCCGTACGACAGGTTATCGACGCTGATGCCCGGCAGGTGCCAGAAGCGGGCGTAGTAGTTCATGGGCGCCGCGCCGTAGAAGCCGGCCACGTTGTAGAAGTTCTGCTGGCCCGCCGCGCCCGCCGCCGTGCTGATAATGTGGCGGTTGACGGCCGCCGTTATCTGGGCCTGCACCACGAGGTCGCAGTCGCCGTCGCCGGTGCGGGTGGCCAGCACGCCCTTGCCCTCGAAGGCCTCCTGGGTAGTGGGCTCGCGGGTGATGATGCCCGTGCGGCCGTTATAAGCGCCCGACTGGCCCACCACCACGAGGCGGTTATCGGCCCCCACGCGGCCCCGGAACACGCCCGCATTGCCCGCGTTGAAAATCAAATCCTCGTTCCGGTACTTGGCCCAAATCGCATCGAGGTAGGGCTTGAAGTAGTTGCCGTAGGGGCCGGCCGTGGTGCCATTGGTGCCGTCGTAGAAGGCCGCTGTCTTGCTCGGGAAGCTGATGACGCCGGTCGCGTTGTTCACCGTGCCTTGGAACTCGGCGGGTACGTTGGCCTTGTAGGCGGCCACGATGTCGGCGGCCGATTTCAGCTCGCCGGTTTTTTTGTAGTAGCCGTTGCCGTACAGCTCCAGGCCCATGGGGTAGGCGAAGGCATCGACGCGGGTGGTGTTGCCGAAGAAGCCGCCGCCGTTGTTGGTCAGCTCAATGGTTTCGTAGAGGATGCCCGTATTCGGGTCCGTCGGGCTCTGCGGATTGGGGGCCGTGTAGCCCGAGGGCGCGCCATTGGCCCCGAAAAAGTAGAAGTACAGCTGCTGCCCCCGCGAGATGTACACCCGGCACCCGGCAATGTAGGGCAGCGTGAAGGTGCGGTTCGGAATGTTGCTCAGCTTCGTGAAGCAGGCCGCGTACTTCGAGTTCTGCCCCGGCCCGGTGTTGCCGTTGATGGTGGGGCCGGTCACGGTGTTATAGCCAGTGCTCATGGGCAGCACCTGGCTGGTGGCCGCGTTTATCCAAACGTGGTTGTTTGCGGGGTCGATGCCGACAATGGCCACGTAAAGGTCGGTATCGGCAAAGGGCGAAGTGTTGTTGATAGTGAACGGAATGGCACCCTGGGCGTGGCCGAGGCGCGGCAGCAGCGCGCCCAGAACAAAGGCCAGCAGGGACAACAGCGTAAGCTTTTTCATAGGTGTGGGAGTTTGGGAAAAGTGAAAGCAGAGTAGGAGCAGAGCCGTCGGCGCGGCCGGGCCAGCCACTGTTTCGGAAGCAGCGGGCCGATTCCAGCGCGACCCGAAAAGCGAGCCCGGCCGGCATGCCGGAGGTCCCGTTTCCAGGCGTTCCGGCGGTGCAAGCTAGAGTCATTTTGCGCAGAAGTAAGGCCTCTGTTTTGTTCGGAATCAGCTGTTTGGGTGGCAGTCGCACGCTTACAGCACACGCGCCGAATGAACCTGCCAACCCACCTGCTTCGCATTCTCCCCGCACTTTATGGGCTGATTCAACTGTCCGGCTTTCCCACCGCCCGGCCTGGACTGGCGGATAAAAAACAATCCGGGCTCAGTATTTTTTTTCCCCCGGAAAACCCGGTTACTCCCAGCGTGAAAACCAACCTTGAAATTATGCCGAAGATTTCCGCAAAGGATTGCGGAAATATCGGGGCCGGCAATTATCGGCTGGAAGGCTGAGAGTCAGCGCATTTTTTCGCCAGTGGTTCGGACAGCTAAAGCTGCCGGCCCGGCTGCCCCTCGTCGCGGATGCAACGCTGATGGCTCCGCTCTCGCCTTTGCCTTTCGGTTCAGCCGCCACCGCCAGCAAGCGGCGGCGGCGGCCACTGCTCCGGCTACCACTTCTCACTTCCCCACCTTCATGCACCCTTATCGAATCCTGATTGCCGGCCTTGGCGGCGTGGGCGGCTACATTGGCGGCCGGCTGGCCGCTCACTACGCGCCCGGCCATCCCGAAGTCGAAGTCAATTTCCTGGCCCGGGGGGCCAATGAAGCTACCATTCGCACTACTGGCCTGCTGGTGCAGGCCGCCGGCGAACCCGACTTCATTGCCCGCCCCACCCACCTCAGCGCCGACCCGGCCGCCCTCGGCATAGCCGATTTGGTTATTCTCTGCATCAAGGGCTACGACCTCGAAGCTACCCTTGCCCAGCTGCAGCCCAGCCTGGGGCCGGCCACGGTGCTGCTGCCCCTGCTCAACGGCGTGGACAGTGCCGGGCGCATTGCCCGCCTGCTGCCTGGCCAGCCCGTGTGGGATGGCTGCATTTACGTGGTGGCCCGGCTGGCCGCGCCGGGCCAGGTGCGCGTTGCCGGGGCCGGCCGCACGCTGCTCTTCGGCGCGCCGGCCGGCCCCACGCCCGCCCAGCAAAAGGTGGAGGCGCTGCTACAGGCCGCAGGCCTTGATGCCCGCCTCGTGCCCGACATCCGGCGCACGGTGTGGGAGAAGTTCACATTCATCTCGCCGGTGGCTACCCTCACCTCGGCCTTCGATGCCCCGTTGGGCGCGGTGCTCACTGGCGCCGAGTCGCGCCCGCTGGTGCCGGCCCTGCTGGCCGAAGTGCAGCAGCTGGCCGCCGGCCTGGGCATTGCCCTGCCCCCCGAAGCCGGCGACCGCGCCCTGGCCCGCATGCAGTCGCTGCCCTACGACACCACCTCCTCCATGCACAGCGACTACCAGGCCGGCAAGCCTACCGAAGTCGAGTCGCTGACCGGCTATGTGGTGCGGGCCAGCCACGCCCTGGGCCTGCCCTGCCCGGCCTACGAGCTGCTGTATACGCGACTGCGAAGCCGGCCGGCATAGGCAGCAGCATAATTTCGCAACGAGATGAACGATAAGATAAAGAATTAGACACTGCTTCGGGCCGCTGCCTGGCCGACCCGGCCATTGGCCCGGACCTGCCGACCAATATCCCCGTCGGGCCTTTTTGTGCGAATTTGGATGCGCCGTTCGGCCCTGAAAATTTGGTCGGACCAGGTGCTTTGCGGGTAAGTTGCCTTCATCCAATGGCAACCCTGCGCACCCGTTTTGCGAATACCCGGATTCGGCCCCCTCTGAAAGGCCGTTGTGGCTCAACCCCTGCGCGCTATGGCCTTTCCCCTGCAATTTCTCCTCGAAACGGCTTTGCCCCAACTGCTTACTGGGGGAGGTAAGAAAAAGAAGAAGCACTCCAAAAAAGACAAATCTTCGACTGATGTGCTTGGCCTGACTTACCTCACCATCAAGAAGTTTCGTAAGGTAACCAAGCAGGTTGGCAAGCTTAGCACCGGACAGAAACTGCTGGCCGGCGCGGCCATGGCAGCCGCCGGCCTGGCCTACCTGGCCGCCCGCGAACCGGATGCCCCGGCGGAAGCCAGCGACCCGCCCGGCGCGACCGAAGCGAACCATCCAAAAGAGCTGACGGCGCAAAATCATGCTCCCCGCAAAAGCCGCAAACCCCCTAAAACCCGGCCTGGATACGAATAGAGGTACTTTTGGGTCGTTTCTCTATACTGCATTAACGCATTAATTCCGCTCACTTTCCAATTCCTCACTCCGATGAAAAAGACTAAGGACAAAGCCAAGAAAAATAAGTCACCTAAGAAAACCAGCCTGCTCGGCGGGGCTGCCAAGTCCCTCAAGAGCCTGCGTAAAACCAAGCTCAGCACTACCCAGAAGGTGGTTGGCGGGGCCGCCCTGGTGGCCCTGGGTGTGAGCTACCTGGCCAAGCGCCTCAGCGGTACCGACCTGCCCGCCCGCTCCGATGCCACCACCACTGGCGCTGATGCCGATGCCGCCGAAAGCAGCCTGGCCGCTATGGACGCCGATGCCTAGAAAAAGCACTCCAAAATTGCATTTCGGTTTCTGGTAACGACAGGGCATCTATCGCTCCAACGGGCCGCAATAAAACATGCGGACACTCCGTCACGTCAGGTACCAACCCAAAAGCCCCGCCTCACAGCTATAGTAGCTGAAGGCGGGGCTTTTTAGGAACTTGTCGGATGCTTACTCGGCGGCCGGGGCGGCGGGAGCAGCAGCCGGAGGTGGCGTGGCGGCACCCATTTTCACGCGCACGGCGTTGGGGCCTTTCGGACCCATCTCTACTTCAAAGTTCACCTTATCGTTCTCATTGATGGTGAGTCCGCCCAGGGCGTTGGCGTGCACAAAAATGCTTTCCTGCGTCTGCGAGTCGCGGATGAAGCCGTAGCCTTTCGACGAGTTGAAGAACGTGACGCTGCCGGTGCGCAGGGTGTCTTCAGGCTCGCGGTCTTCCTGCTTGGCCACGCTGATGCGAATGTCCTCGTCCTTAATGACGCGCTTCTTGGTGGGGTCGGGCGGGGTGGAAGTAATGTTGCCGTTTTCATCAACGTAGGCAAACATTTCCTCCAGGGCCGCGCCGGATTTGGCGTTGGCCTGACGCTCAACTTTGCGCTCCTCCTTCTCGGTTTTCTTCTTCGCGCGCTTCTTCTCGTTGTCTTTCTTACCAAATGTCTCTTGAGACCTACCCATAGTTTGTTGTTGCTGAATGATTTTTGCTATTGAAGCTGGTGGCAAACGCAGCCGCGCAAGCGGAGTGAATTGTTACGAAGATACGCAATATATCAGCCCGCCGGTTAGGCCGGCCTAATGGGAGAGCGTCCAGCGGGTTTTGCGCCAGGTTTCCTGCTGGGCCGGGCTGAGGAAGGTCCAGGCCACGAGGCGGCTTTTCTTCTGTCCCTGCGCCATTTCGATGGTGCGCACCACCGTGGCTCCGGCCGTTTGCAGGGCGCGGTGTACGCCGGGCAGGGTTTCTTTTTTCGACACCAGCGTGGTGAACCAATAGCAGGTACGGGGCCGCCGGCCGCTCTCCTGCACCATGCGCCGAATGAAGCCGGCCTCGCCGCCCTCGCACCACAGCTCATTGTTCTGGCCGCCGAAGTTCAGCAGCGGCCGGGGGCCGCGCCCAGTGCCCAGGCCCATCGTTTTGCGCTGCGACCCTGCCGCCGCCGCCGCCGCCGAAGGATGGAACGGCGGGTTGCACATCGTGAGGTCGAACACTTCGCCGGCTTGGATGAGGCCATCGAAAATGCGGGTGCGGGCCGGTTGCAGGCGGGCCTCGATGGCCCCGGCCAGGCTGGGGTTGGCGGCCTCTATCTGCTGGGCCGCGCGCAGGGCCACGCCGTCTACGTCAGAGCCCACGAAGTGCCAGCCGTACTCGCGCCGGCCGATAATGGGGTAGATGCAGTTGGCCCCCACGCCCACGTCGAGCACGTCGATAGCCTCGCCGGGTGGCAGGGTGCCGCCGTTGCTTTCAGCCAGCAAATCGGCCAGGTAGTGCACGTAGTCGGCCCGGCCCGGAATGGGCGGGCAGAGGTAGCCCTTGGGAATGTCCCAGTAGTCGATGCCGTAGAAGTGGCGCAGCAGGGCGCGGTTTAGGGCTTTCACGGCGCCGGGGTCGGCAAAGTCCACCGACTCGTCGCCGAACTTGTTGCGCTGCACGAAAGTGGCCAGCCCGGGGCTGGTTTTCACCAGCGCCGGGAAGTCGTAACGCTCGCGGTGCCGGTTGCGCGGGTGCAGCTGGTCTTTTTCGGCGGGCGGGGTGGCGGCGGGGGGCGTAGTAGATGGTTTCATTTAAGCAGTTTTATACAGGTACCAGCCTTCGCCCAGCGGGCGCAGCACAATCACGCCATCGGGCTGCATGGCTGGCAGCAGCGCCGCCACGGGCTGATAGAGCAGGCCCACGGTGCTGGTGGTTTTGCCTCCGATTACGAAGGCCAGGCAGCTGCCGCAGGCGGGCGCCCGGCGTGTCACGCGGCCCAGAAACAGCCGCCGCAGCAGCGTGTGCACGGTAAGGTCAGCATTAGCGGCCTGTTCGGTGTCAGGCTCGGTGGGGCCGGGTGCGGTGGCAAAGAACTTGCCCGCCTGCACACGGCGCAGCAGCTGCTTAAACTCGGGTCGGTGGCGCTGAAAGTGGGCAGTAATGTCGGCATCGGCACTGGTCCACAGGCGTATGTTGCCAACTATGAAGGCGTGGCTGGCATCAGGATGCTTGCGGTTGTAGGTCGCCACTTCGGCCGGGGGCAGGCTCGTGAGCAGGGCCACCATGGGCGGGCCTAAGTGCGTCATGGCCAGCGAGCGAATGGCGGCCAGCGTCCAGCCGGTGCTGTCGCGGCGAAAGTGCAGGTAGAAGTCGCGCCGCTGGGCCGAGTCGCGCAGCTCGACCGCCACCACGGCCATTGCCGAGTCCTGCCGCACCAGCTCACATTTGCGCTGCTGCCGCGCCGGAATCTGCTGGCCCAGGGTCCGCAATTTGGCTTGCCCGGCCACTTCACAGCACAGGTAATCCTTCATGGCCGACCAGCCCCCGGGAGCCACAAACTGCTCGGCAATGCGCAACGGCGCGAGCATGGGCGGCGACGGGGCTACCCCGGCCGGCAGCCACAGGCAGAGCAACAGTAACAAATGCTTCATCCGGACGCTAACGGGAAACGGGAGGCGATAATTCCGATGAGGCTGTTAGCGGCGGGGGGCCGGCCCTTTGCTGCGGCCGCGCGGGCGGCTGCCCGTGCCGGAGCCAGCCGCCTGGCCTGGGCTATTTGCGCTGCCCGGCCCGGCCTTGCCCGGCCGGCTTTTGTTGGCCGGGCCGTTGGCACCAGCCTTTTTCGGCCGGCTGGCTCCGCTGCCCGGGCTGCTACTGGCTTTAGCCGGACGCTTGCTGCCAGGGCGGGCGGCGGTGTCTGGATTATCGGGGCGTGGCCCCCACCAGCCATTGTTTCCAGGGTTGAACATGGTGGGCGGCCCCGGCTTGCGCGGCCCGGCCACTTTGCTTTTGACAGGGCCGTCGGTTTTGATGTTACGGGCAGTTTTATCGGCCAGCTTCTGGGCGGCCACCTGCACTTCCCAGGCTTCGGCGCTGCTGGCCTGGCTTTCCCGTTTGGGGCCGGCTTTGGGCGTGCGGCGGCCACCCGAGGCTTCCTCGGTGCCGCTCGATTTCGCCACCAGCTTCATAATGCCGGCCAGCTCGGTGGGGGTCAGCTCGCGCCAGTCGCCCGCGGGCAGGCCCTTCAGGCTCACGTTCATGATGCGCACCCGCTCGAGCTTCAGCACTTCGTAGCCGAAATGCTCCACCATGCGGCGAATCTGGCGGTTGAGGCCCTGCACCAGCGTGATGCGGAAGATGTAGGGCGTTTCCTTCTGAATAACGCACTTTTTCGTGACCGTACCCAGCATGGAGATGCCGGCGGCCATCTCCTCCAGCATGCGGTCGCTGAGAATGCGGTCGACCGTTACCACGTACTCCTTTTCGTGCTGGTTGCCGGCCCGCAGAATCTTGTTCACGATGTCGCCGTCGCTGGTCAGGAAAATCAGGCCCGATGAGTCCTTGTCGAGTCGGCCGATGGGAAACACCCGGGCCGCGTGGTTCACGTAGTCGACGATGTTGCCGCGCACACCCGGCTCCGAGGTGCTGGTGATGCCCACCGGCTTGTTGAAGGCCAGATACACGGCATCCTCGGCCTGCTGGGGCTCCAGCTTGTGGCCGTTCACGCTCACCCGGTCGCGCGGACCCACCTGGTCGCCCACCTGCGCGGGCTTGCCGTTCAGCAGCACCGCACCCTGCTCGATGTAGCGGTCTGCTTCACGGCGCGAGCACAGCCCGCTTTCGCTGATGAACTTATTGAGGCGGATGGAGGTAGCGGGCGGCATGGGTTGGCAGGCATTAGGGTGGGGGCCGCAACGGGGTTGCGCTACAGCAACCCCGCTAACGGATAAAGGCAAAGGTACAGCCGCCGGCCGGGCAGGCAGCCGGCTTCGCGTCCGCAACAGCCTCGCCATGTGTCTGGCAGCCTTTGCGCGCCATCCAGGGGCCGCCGCGCATAACCCGAGACAAAGCCCTGCCGTATCAGCCCCCATTCGATGGCAGCATAGCCATTCCCATCTCTTCTAATTCCCATGAACACGAAACTGCTTGGCCTGATGGCCGCCGCCGCGCTAGCCACCGCCGCCTGCACCCAGGACAAAAAGGTGGAAACGACGACCGCCACCACCCCCGAGGTGACCACGACGACCACCACGACAACTACCGTCGACACCGTGGCTGCCCACGACGAAGCCCGCCGCTTGGCCGCCCGGATTGCCGAAGACCTGAAGCTGACCGACCCGGGCGTGGTGACCCGCGTGGAGCGCACCTACTACACCCGGGGCACCCGCCTGGCCGAAGCCCGCAACCGCTACACCACCGACACCACCGGCCAGTACGCCGCCATGCGCCAGATTAACGACGAGGCCGACAACGAAATTCGTACCGACCTCGGCAACGACACTTACTACAACACCTACTCGGCGAATCGCGCCGGCTACGGCGACGGTCCCTACTCGCTGGCTCCCGGCACGGTCACCACTTCCTCGGCAGCCACTGTGCACCGGGGCAGCGTGGGCCAAGGCTCGGGCATTAAGAAGATGGAAAACCAGAACGACGGCGATAAGAAAACCAAGTTCGAAAACGGCGCTAAAATCAAGCGTAACGACGACGGCTCGGTGAAAATCAAAATGGCCGACGGCACGAAAGTGAAAGTCGACGAAAACGGCCACCGCACCGTGAAGAAGGGCCTGTTTAAGTAGCCCTCCGCGATAAGCAAAAGCCCGCCCCGGTTATTCGGAGTGGGCTTTTTTGTGCTTACTCCGGTCAGACTGCCCTAGGCGGTCTGACCGGTTGTCGTCAGGGCGAAATCGTCCTCATTTCAACCGGTCAGACCGCTTAGGGCGGTCAGACCGGAGCAGCGGCCCGCCGTTGAATAAGGGTTGAACGACGCGGGCGGATGGCTTTTGGCCCGTTCTACATCTGTCGGGTTAGTCGCCGTGGATAATCTGGCGGACGTGGTGTTCCAGGTGTAGCACGTAGTCGCTGATGAGCCAGTGCAGGGTGGTGGGGTTGCCGTTGAGGGTGAGATACTCATTGTCGAGCAGGTAGGGCGGCAGGCGGTCGAGCAAGTGCAGGATGAGGCGGTTCTGGCTGGTCCAGAGCGCGAGCAGGTCGGCGGCGGGGAAGTGCTGGTAGTCGGCCACGCGCACCCAGGCCTCCTGGTCGTAAGGGTGCAGCCGGTGAGGCGGCGGGGCCAGGCTGGCCAGCACGAAGCGGCGGTAGTTGTTGGTGGCCGAGTCGATGAGGTGCCCCAGGATTTCCTTGCGGCTCCAGCGGCCGGGGCCAGGGTGCTCGGCCAGCTCGAAATCGGAGCAGGCCTGCCAGTAATTAGCCAGCAATTTGAGTTGCTGTTGCAGATGCTGCCGGCTTTCGGCTACGTCGGGGGTAATAATAGTGGGGAGATAAGCGGACATATGCATAAAAATAAAATCCAGAATAAATCCTGATTCCAACGGTAAAATTGGCGACGGACGGGGGCTTGTAATCAACGAATCAGCCGAACACCCGGATTTCCTCGGCCTATAAACGAATCGACCAGCTGGCTCCCGTGAACGGGCCGTAGTTGTAGGGGGCCAGCTGCCCGCGCCGGTACCAGGCCCGGGGCCGGGGCAGCACCCGGAAGCCGGTACCGTGCGTCGTGGGGTCGGCCTCGGCGGGTGCCTCCACGCGGGTGCGGCCGTTGCGCACGGCAATTTTGGCGAAAGCGTAGCCCAGCGCAATGCCCACCGGGTAGTCGCTGGCCCAGTGCACGCCGTTGTTGAGCATGGCGTAGCCGAGCAGGCCCATCAGCGAGTAGCCCACCGGGCGAATGAAGTGGTACTCGGGGTAGTTTTCGGCAATGACCGTGACCGTGGCCATGGCCGTGGCCAGGTGCCCGGTGGGGAAGGCATCGTGCGACGGCACCGAGTTCTGGTAGACGCTGTACGACGGAAACAGGTCCCACTCGCCCCGGTCCTTGCTGGCCGTGAAGGGGCTCTGGCGGCCCGTAATGCGCTTGAGCCCCTGCACCACCAGGCCGGTGCTGAAAATGGCTTCGCCCAGCTCGCTGGACGTGCGCAGGGCACGGTTATCCTTCTTGATGCCACCGTAAATCCAGAAGCTGCTGGCCACGGCCAGGTGCGTCCAGCCATCGCCGAGGTAGTAAAACGTGCTGTTGAGGTTGTCGGGCACGTTGAATTCCAGCGGCAGGTTGGCCGAGCCGATGCTGAAGGGAATGTGCACCAGGCTTTTCTGGGTGCTGGCCGCTTTCAGGCCGATGAACTTGCCGAAATCCTGCGCCCAGTCGAGAATGGCCGGGTCGGCAGCCCACAGCGCCACCGAAGCGGCAGCCAGGCTGATGAGCGTGCCGGAGTTCTCCCGCCGAAAGGCGTAGCCCGGAAACTGGCCCAAATCGCGCGGAATGTGGTAGGCCCAGCTAAACGGCTTGGGCTTGTCGTAGTGCCAGGTCTCGCCAGGGGCCACGGTGTAGTCGGTAATGCGGCCCCGGGCGTCGCGCGCGTGGATGTGGGGCAACGTGTCGGTGCGCAGCTCCGAAAGCGGCCGCAGCCGGGCTGGTACGCCAGGGCTTACGGCGGAAGGCACCACGGCCGGGGTGGTCGCCCCCGGCTCCGGAGCTACTGGCCGTACGGTAGCCGGTACTGCCGCAGCTTCGGTAACCGGGGTAGCGGCCCGCAGCGTATCGGCTGGCGTGGCAGTACGGGTGGTATCGGTGGGGCCGGCAGACGCGGTGCCCGCAGTCAGGCCCAGAAATAAAGTGGTCAGCAGCCGAAGCCGGCGACGAAGGGTAATGGGTAACACGTATCGGACAAATAATTGAATAAGAAGCCCGTAGCCGTGGGTGCGGCGGCGGGCCGGGGTAGCAACAGAATCAGCTAGCTGGGCGGAATCGTTAAACGAAGCCGCAAAGGTAACACCTGCTTCACGTAGCAGACACATCTAGTTACGAGGGCAAGTGCGCTGACGGATGGCCGCGCGAAATGTTGTGCAAGCCGCCCCCGCTTTCTGCCAGACCCGAACGCTTCGCCCGGCGGTTGCTTCGGCTATACACTTTCTCCCCGCTATAGTCAACGTGTGGCTCCCTTTCTTGCCATAGCGCGCATCCCGCATTCCCGGGCAGCCGGAAAACGGTGGGCACCGGAATGCCATGCATCAGATGACAACGCCAGCTAGCCGCTTACTTCCATTCGCCGCCGCCATCGGCGGGCTTGTCCACATCGGGCTTAATCAGCCGGAATTCTACCCGGCGGTTCACCTTGGCGTCGGCGTCGGTTATTTCGTCCTTCAGGGGTTTGAAGGAGCCGTAGCCGAAGCTCTCGATGCGGTTGGGCAGCAGCTTGCCCTTGCGCTCAATATAGTGGCGAATGGCCTCGGCGCGGTCCTGCGACAGTTTTTCGTTCACGTCGGGGTCGCCCCGGCTGTCGGTGTGGCCCGCGATGCTGAGCCGGAACGTGGGGTGGTCGACCAGAAACACCGCGATGCGGTCGAGGGTGGAGTGCATGGCCGGAAGCACGTCCGACTTGCCCGCCTCGAACTCCAGGTTTTTGAAAATCAGGGGCAGCTTGTAGTCGATGCTGTTGGTGAGCAGGGTCATCACCGTGTCGCCTTTCAGCGCAAACTGCTTTTCCACCGAAAAAAAGTCGGGGCTCTGAATGAGCATGGCGTAGTGCGAGCCCTCAATCAGCTCGAAATCGAAGGTGCCGTCGGGCCGGATAAACTTGCTGGCCACCTCGATGCCGTTGTCGGTGTCGATAATGCTCACGATGCCGTTCAGCGGCCGGCTGCTCACCGAATCGAGTAGGGTGCCTTCCACGCGGGTGGTGGCCAGGGGCTGGGCTTCCATCGGCAGCGGGAAGGAGTAGAGGTCGAGGTTGTTGAGCTCGTTGGCCTCCGAGCGCGCGTAGTAAAGGTTTTTGCTGTC
>JALYUI010000006.1 GCA_030853845.1 Bacteroidota bacterium
CCCCCTGGCTGAACGTGCCCAGCCTGAACGTGCCCGAAAGCCAGGATGGCCGCCTGCAGATTGAGCAGGCCGCCGATGCCTTGACGCGCGGGGCCGACGGCATCCATTTCGTGTGCCACGAAGCGGCAACCTTTGACGTGGCCTACCTGGCCGAGCGCCTGCCGCTGGCCAGCACCTTCGTGGGCTACACCACCACGGCCGACCCAGCCGGCCTGCTCAGCCGCTTAGTGGATGCCGCGCCCGGCACGGCCCTGCGCGGCTTTCTGCGCTTCATGCCGGCCACCGCACCCGAAGGCGCCGAGCTGGCCGAGTTTGGCCCGGCCCTGCGGCGCTGCGTGCGGCTGACGGCCGGCATGCCCGATTTCCGTGCCCTGGCCGTGAACGGCGCGTACTTCGGCAACCGCGGGGCCACGCCCACCCAGCAGGTGGCTTTCAGCCTGAATACGGCCGCCGCCCTGCTGGCCGGGCTGCCCGACGCCGACCTACCGGTGGCCGACGTGGCCGCCGCCCTGCACGTGCACATGGCCGTGGGCACCAGCTACTTCCCCGAAATTGCCAAGCTGCGCGCCCTGCGCCGGCTGTGGGCCACGCTGCTGCACACCTACGGCCTGCCGGCGGAGCTGAACCAGCGACTGCGCATTCACAGCACCACCTCGACCTGGACGCAGACCACGCTCGACGCCCACACCAACCTGCTGCGCCACACCACCGAGGCCATGAGCGCCGTGCTGGGCGGAACCGACTCGCTGGGCGTGGCGGCCTACGACTGCCTGTTTGCCGATGGCAACGAGTCGTCGGCCCGGCTGGCGCGCAACCTCTCGGTGCTGCTGCGCGAAGAGGCCGGCCTGGGCCGCGTGCAGGACCCGGCGGCCGGCTCCTACTACCTCGAAACCCTGACCGACCAAATGGCCCGCGAGGCCTGGACCCTGTTTCAGGGCGTGGAGGCGGCCGGTGGGCTGCCCCAGCAGCGGGGGCAGCTGCTGGAAGATATCAGGACCGTGGCCAACGACACCTTCCGGCGCATTGCCAGCGGCCAGCAGGTGATGGTGGGCACCAACCGCTTCCAGAACCCCAACGAGCAGTTCAGCTTCAACCCCAAGAAGCTGCTGCGCTCGGCCGATTTCGACGTGACCCGCGCCGCCTACCCCACCGAGGTGCTGCGCCTGGCCACGGCCCTGCACTTCGAGCGGCGCGACCGCAAGAGCAAGCGCGCGGCCGTGGTGCTGCTCGGGGCCAATACCAACCAGGTAATTCTGGAGTCGTTTCTACAGCTGCTACAGGCGCATGAGCGGCCCGAGATGGCGGCCAGCCACCCGGCCGGCACCATGTCGCTGCTCTACTCCTCGCCCGAGGAAGCCACGCTGATGTACGCCACGCCCGAGCAGTTCCAGCGCTTCGCCCGCTTCATCTTCAAGATTCCAACCGAGAAGCAGATTTTCATTCCGCCGGCGCTGCTCTCGGCCGATTTGGCCACCATGCACGAGGCCGTGCGCGTGTTCGGCTTCCAGGAAATGAAGGTGCAGGGCTACACCACCGAGGAAGTGCTGGCCCGCCTGCAAGGACGGTAACTCAATTAAAAATTAAGAATTAAAAATGAAGAGCGGAGGTAATCCCAGCCGAGCCTTCTGATTCTTAATTTTTAATTCTTAATTTTTAATTCAATAAATGAAGCCCGACTTCTCTTCGATTGCCTACAACGCCGCGCCCGCCCCGGCGGCTGCCGCTGCGCCCGAAACGGCCGCTACGACTACGCCCGAGGGCATTGCCATCAAGCCCGTGTACACGGCGGCCGATGTGGCCGGGCTCGACCACCTGGGCTTTGGCGCGGGGCAGGCGCCCTACCTGCGCGGGCCATATGCCAGCATGTACGTGCAGAACCCCTGGACCATCCGGCAGTACGCGGGCTTCTCGACGGCCGAGGCGTCGAACGCCTTTTACCGCCGCAACCTGGCCGGCGGGCAGAAGGGGCTGAGCGTGGCCTTCGACCTGGCCACCCACCGCGGCTACGACTCGGACCACCCCCGCGTGCAGGGCGACGTGGGCAAGGCCGGCGTGGCCATCGACTCGGTGGAGGACATGAAGATTCTGTTCGACCAGATTCCGCTCGACCAGATGTCGGTGAGCATGACCATGAACGGGGCCGTGCTGCCCGTGCTGGCCTTCTACATTGTGGCGGCCGAAGAGCAGGGCGTGCAGCCTGAGCAGCTGCAAGGCACCATTCAGAACGACATTCTGAAGGAGTTCATGGTGCGCAACACCTACATCTACCCGCCCGCGCCGAGCATGCGCATCATCGCCGACATCTTCAGCTACACGGCGGCGCTCATGCCCAAGTTCAACTCCATCTCCATCTCGGGCTACCACATGCAGGAGGCCGGGGCCACTGCCGACCTGGAGCTGGCCTACACCCTGGCCGACGGCCTGGAATACGTGCGCGCCGGCCTGGCCGCCGGGATGAAGATTGACGAGTTTGCCCCGCGCCTGAGCTTCTTCTGGGCCATTGGCATGAACCACTTCATGGAGATTGCCAAGCTGCGGGCCGGCCGCCTGCTCTGGGCCAAGCTCATGCAGCAGTTCAACCCCACCAACCCCAAAACCCTGGCCCTGCGCACACACTGCCAGACTTCGGGCTACTCCCTCACCGAGCAGGACCCCTACAACAACGTGGCCCGCACGGCCATTGAGGCCCTAGCCGCCGTGCTTGGCGGCACCCAGAGCCTGCACACCAACGCCCTCGACGAGGCCATTGCCCTGCCCACCGATTTCTCGGCCCGCATCGCCCGCAACACCCAGCTGTATTTGCAGCAGGAAACCGACATCACCAAAGTGGTCGACCCCTGGGGTGGCAGCTACTACGTCGAAACCCTGACCCACGAGCTGGCCGACAAAGCCTGGACCCTGATTCAGGAAGTGGAGGAATTGGGCGGCATGGCGAAGGCCATCGAAACCGGCCTGCCCAAGCTGCGCATCGAGGAAGCCGCCGCCCGCAAGCAGGCCCGCATCGACTCGGGCAAGGAAGTCATCGTGGGCGTGAACCAGTACCAGACCACCGAGAAAACGGAGGTCGAAGTGCTCGATATCGACAACGACGCTGTGCGCACCAGCCAGATTGCCCGCCTGAAACAAGTGCGCGCCGACCGCGACCCCCTAGCCGTGAAAGTGGCCCTGGCCGCCATCACCGAAGCGGCCGGAATCCGGGTTGAAGAGCTGGGAAAGATGAATGCCGAAGCAACAAGCGACGCATCAGCATCAACTCATAACTCAGAATTCATAACTCATAATTTACTCGCCCTGGCCGTGACGGCCGCCCGCGCCCGCGCCACGCTGGGCGAAATCTCCGATGCCCTCGAAGCGCAGTATGGCCGGCACCAGGCCACCACGCGCACCGTATCGGGCGTGTACAGCAGTGAGATGCACCACAACGAAGCCTTCGAGCGCGCCCGCGCGGCCGCCGAGGACTTTGCCGCCCGCGAAGGCCGCCGCCCCCGCATGCTGGTGGC
The DNA here is from genome assembly GCA_030853845.1 of Bacteroidota bacterium. Lineage (GTDB taxonomy): Bacteria > Bacteroidota > Bacteroidia > Cytophagales > Hymenobacteraceae > Hymenobacter. The sequence goes on from JALYUI010000006.1 coordinate 3,501, forward strand.
CAAAATGGGCCAGGACGGCCACGACCGCGGCGCGAAAATCATCGCCACCAGCTTCGCCGACGTGGGCTTCGACGTCGACATCGCCCCCCTGTTCCAAACGCCCGCCGAGGTAGCCCGCCAGGCGGCCGACAACGACGTGCACGTGGTGGGCGTGAGCAGCCTCGCCGCCGGCCACAAGACCCTGCTCCCCCAGCTGCTGGCGGAGCTCAAGCAACTCGGCCGCGAAGACATCCTGGTGATTGCCGGCGGCGTGATTCCGGCCCAGGACTACCAGTTTCTGTATGATGCCGGCGTGGCGGGGGTGTTCGGCCCGGGTACGGTCATCGCCACGGCGGCGCTGGAGATTCTGGGGAAGCTGGGGGAGTAGGGATATTTTAAAAAAGACACGGCCCGGACGCTCGCCAGGCCGTGTCTTTTTTAAAAGTAAAATGGCAGTTAGTATATGGCCAGTTGAGTACGGGCAATCTGGCCGTTGGCAAGTGTAACGCACAATTGATAAAGGCCAGGGGCCAGCCCAGCAAGCGAAGTGGCGTACTCGCCAGCCATAGTGGGCAATTCTTGCTCCCGAACGACGCGCCCCACAATATCGACGAATACGAGGTGGCCGCCACCCGCCGACAGCAGTAAATTGGCAAAGCTGCTAGCGGGGTTTGGGTAGCAGGCAAGAGCCAGGGCGGGCGGAGCCGAATGGATAGCCGCTAGTACACCTCCCGGGACAAGTTTAGCAATAAGTATGTCGGTGCTCGAAGCAGAAGGTGCTGCTGTGGTTGGCAGTGCGCCGAATACGACGTTGCCTCCGACATTACCAACGATAAACCCATTACCATTCGCATCAACTACCACGTTATTGCCAGCGGAGCTGTCGGTCGTACTGCTGGTGCCCACCGCCCGGTCGGCCCATACCGTATTGCCTTGGCCGTCGTAGCGAGCCACAAATAACTGGGTGCCTACCGCCGTGAGTGGAGTAGTCCCAAAAACAGCCGAGTTCTGCATCGTGCCTGTGACTAGGAAGCCGCCCCGGCCATCATAGGTTACACTGTTCGCATTGGTATAGCCCACCCCGACGGAGGCAACTTGCCGCGACCAGATTTGGGTGCCTTGAGTAGTATAAAGGGCCACGTATGCTTGAGCACTGGTGCTGGTGCTGTTGTAGTAGCCCACTACCAAAGGGTTGCCATTGGCATCTACAGCAACACTTGCCGCAGAGTTATAATCTGTCCCGCCATCGTGTCGAGCCCATAGAAAGTTACCAGCTGCATCCAGTTTGCACAGTAAAATATCGGCATTACCGTTGCTAACAAGTGCAGTGGTGCCAAATGTGGCGGTAGAACTAAAATCGGCAGCAATAAATACGTTGCCTGCGCCATCCAATGCCATGCCGTTGACTAAGATATCACTCCCATTAGTCACTCGTTTGGCCTGAAGAATGACGCCAGTAGGCGAAAATTTATAGTAGAATATATTGTGCGTTATACCGCCGCTAATCAGCGGCGCCCCCCCGAAAGACACCGTATTCTCCGAATCGCCGACAATTACAACGTTGCCCCCGGCATCAATAGCAATGCCAGTAGTGCTGACGCCAATTCCGTTTCCCTGTAGCACCCACTGCTGTACCCCTTGAGCGTTATATTTTACGAGGTAAGAATCGTAGCTGCTGGTGGTAGTGAGCGTGACGGCGCCGAAGGTAACCGCCGGGGCAAAAAAACCCGTCATGTAGACGTTGCCAGCTGCATCCACGGCAAGGTAGCTATCAAGCCTACCGTCCAGTACTTTGGACCAAAGAATGGCCCCCGCCGCACTGTATTTAGCCAGAAAAACATGCCGACTATTCGACGCGGTCAACGTCATCAAGCCCAGCGTAAGATTGCCAATAAAGCCTCCGGTGATATACTGGCTGCCATCGGCTCCTACCACCATCCGGCGCCCACCGCTGATACTGCCCGTGCCGCTGGAGATGCTGCGCTGCAAACTGGCCCAAGTAGGAGTTTGGGCATGGGTGCCCAATGCCGCCAGGACAATAAAAGCCCCAAATAAAGTTACACGAACCCATTGGACTCGAAACATGGTAGAGAGATTCATAGCCATCAGGAACAAATGGGCACTTACCCAATTTCAAAGGTAATGCCGTTGCAAGTCGAGTGGAGCATTTTGGTGAGTTTCCTGCCAGGCAGGCACCATTTTAGCAATTTTACTTCGCTTTTGTTCCTTCCCATTACCCCTCTTTGCCGCCCTCATCCACCGCAAAGCTGAGTTGGGCCTGGAACAGGAGCAGCGGGTGCTGCAAAAGTTTCTCTCGACTGCCCCCCTTTCCTTGGCAATGCGGGAGACTCTGAGCGAGTAGCCTTACCTTGCTCCTCTCATTTTCACCCCCCACGGCCGGAATTTCCGGCCGTTCTGGTTGCTACCCGTTGCTATGGCCCTTCCCATCAACATCGCCGAACTGCTGACGGGCCACACCGTGGAATGGGAACGGCTGGAGTTTAAGGCCGGCTGGAACCCCGAAGACATCATTCAATCCATCTGCGCCTTTGCCAACGACATCAACAACTGGGGCGGCGGATATCGTGGTGGGGGTGCAGGAGCAGGATGGCCGCCCGGTGCTGCCGCCGCAGGGGGTGCCCGCCGCGCAGCTCGATAAGATGCAGAAGGAGCTGCTGAACCTGTGCTACCAGCTTACGCCGCACTACGTGCCCGTGGCCGCGCCCGTGGAATACGCGGGCCGCTGGCTGTTCATTATTTGAGTGCCGGGCGGGCAAACGCGGCCCTACAAAGCGCCGCTGTCGTTGGGCAAAGAGCACCGGGGCCAGAAAGTGTACTGGGTGCGGCGCTTCGCCAACACCGTGCAGGTGCGCACCGAAGCCGATGAGCAGCACCTGCTGGAGCTAGCTGCCAAGGTGCCCTTCGACGACCGCATCAACCACCAGGCCGAGCTGAGCGACCTCAGCCCAGCCCTCATCCGGGACTTTCTACGCGAAATCAAGAGCAGCCTCGCCCTCGAAGCCGAAACCATGCCCTTTGCCGACCTCTGCGAGCAGATGCGCTTGGTGAGCGGCCCGCCCGAATACCGCAAGCCGCTCAATATTGGCCTGCTGATGTTCAACGAGCAGCCGGAGCGGTTCTTTCGCGGGGCCGTGATTGAGGTGATTGTGTACCGCGACGAGGTGGGCGACCAGTTCACCGAAAAGCGGTTTGCCGGCCCCTTGCACCGGCAGCTGCGGCAGGCCCTGGAGTACCTGCGCAACCAGGTATTGCGCGAGGAAGTGCAGAAAATATCGGGGCAGGCCGAAGCCGAGCGCTTCTTCAACTACCCCTACGATGCCGTGGAGGAAGCCCTGGCCAATGCCGTGTACCACCGCAGCTACGAGAGCCAGCAAACCATTGAGGTGAACGTGCGCTCCACGCAGCTCGAAATCATCAGCTACCCCGGGGCGCTGCCGCCCATTACGCCGGCCATGCTGCGGCAGGCCCGCATCGTGGCCCGCGATTCGCGCAACCGCCGGGTGGGCGATTTCCTGCGCGAGCTGCACCTCACGGAGGGCCGCGCCACGGGCTTGCCCAAAATCCGGTGGGCCAGGCCAATGGCTCGCCCGCACCCTTGTTTGAGATGGACGACGCCCACGCCTATTTCCTCACTACGCTGCCCTTACACCCCGGCTTCGTGTTCCGGGAGCTGACCACCCGCGAGCAGCAGATTCTGCGGTTTTGCCAGCAGCCCCGCAGCCGCAAGGAGATTCTGACGCATGTCGGGCTGGGCCTGTCCCGTACGAACTCCGCCCGCTACCTCATTCCACTCACTACAGACGGGTATTTGGCCTACACCATCCCGGCCGTAATCAACAGCCGGCTGCAACAGTACCACACCACCAGCAAAGGACTACGGGCAATGGGCATACTGGCCCCACTGGTCTATCATCTTCGGACAGTCAATCCACCTTCAACCGATGATTCCCAATCCTAAGAAGCGAGCATATACACGACGCCTAGTGTCCGTGTAGTGTCCGTGTAGTGTCCGTGTAGTGTCCATGTAACACACCCAAAAGCTCCTTTTACTTGTGCAAACTGTACAAGCCCTGACAATGCAGTGTCCATGTCGTGTATATGTAAGTACATTTCGCGGCCTGTTACATCTCCTACACACCTCCACCCCATGCCCCTCTTCGCCGCCCTCGACCGCCGCAAAGCCGACCTCGATGCCCTGCGCCCCCTGGCCCCGGAACAGCGGGTGCTGCAAAAGTTTCGATGAGTTACTTTCACCTCCTTAGCTCACAAGTTTCATAGTCATTAGTTCCTCTTCGATGCTGGCGTGGCCGGGGTGTACGGCCCGGGCCCGGTTATCGCCACGGCGGCGCTGGAGATTCTGGGGAAGCTGGGAGAGTAGTTTCGCTTATCTTTCGATTATGACAGAGCGTTTGATTATCCGAAATTTCGCCGGGCTTGAGGAAGTTGATATTGAGCTGGGGCGGGTAAATATTTTTATCGGGCCGCAGGCTAGTGGGAAAAGTGTATGTGCGAAGTGCCTTTATTTGTTCAAGGCATTTTTACCAGACTTGCTTGAGTCGGCCATAAGCAGTGATACCAAGCGTGACTTTGATAACTCATTTGTAAATGAGTTCAAAGAGTATTTTCCTGGCGTGTGGCGTAATGACAAAACATTGTTTTTGCGTTATGAAATTGCCGATACTTTCATTCAAATAATAAGCACGAACGGCAAATTAAGGTTAACCTATTCCGAATTATTTGTAGAGGTTGCAAAAACGCTTAGAAAAGAGTCGCAGGGGGCTTATAAGTCAGGCTATAGAAGCACTTCCTTTTTGTGGGAATCAGGACTCATTGTTGAGGCCAATGATATATTACGCGATGAAGTAGGGCCAGCAATGGATGCTACCCAGTCATTTATTCTGGCTGGTCGGTCATTCTTTTCGGCATTAAAGGGAGCTATGTTGACTTTTCTAGCTCAAGCACCTGTTGTCGACCCTTTTTTAAGAAAATTCTTAGGGTTATATGAACTGACCCGACACTATTTTTTGAATAATGATATTACTCACAACAAAGAACTGTACGCTTTGGCGCAGCACGTAATAAAGGGAAAGGTTGAGATTAAAGGAGATGAAGAATTTATTGTGAGTAGCGATGGGCGTCGGGTTTCTTTAGCTCATGCTTCATCGGGTCAACAAGAAGCATTCGCGTTACTTCTGATTTTGTTAAAAATCGGGCTTGAGGAACAAGGGCATTTAACCGGAGATGACCAAGAACGTCACACAGTTTATATTGAAGAGCCCGAAGCGCATCTTTTTCCAGAATCGCAACGAGTAACCTCGCAGTTTATGGCCGCGGTATTAAATATTAGACCTCTTTCTCTCCAACTGGTCATCACCACCCACAGCCCTTACCTCCTTGCTTCCTTCAATAACCTGATTTACGCGCACCAGCTTGCCGAAACCCTGCGCGACCAGCCGGCCAAGCTCAAAGCCCTCTATAAAGTGGTGCCCAAAAACCAGCAGCTGGCACTGGCCGATGTGCGGGTGTACGGCTTCGAGAACGGCAAGGTGAAACCACTGATTGATGCGGAAACCG
>JALYUI010000026.1 GCA_030853845.1 Bacteroidota bacterium
CGGCAGCACCGCAGCAGCACGCTGGCTTTCCGGCGGCGGCTGTTGCAGGCCGAGCGCGATGTGGCCCTGGCCCGGGGCACCACCGGCTTCCAGGCCAGCCTTACGGCCAACCTGGGCTACGTGAACCAGGCCCCCAACTTCGCCGACACCTACCTGAACCTGCAAAACCAGCAGCAGCTGCGCCTGGCCTTTTCGCTGCCCCTCGTGGACTGGGGCCGCCGCCAGGCCACCGTGAAAACGGCCGAGCTGGCCCGCGAGCAAACCCGCATGAGCGTGGCCCAGGAAGAGGGCAGCTTCGAGCAGGCCGTCCTCACCCAGGCCGCCCAACTGCCGGCCCTGCGCGAGCAGCTGGCCCTGGCCGGCCGCGCCGACTCGCTGGCCCAGCGCCGCTACGACATTGCCCGCGCCACCTACCTGCTGGGCCGCCTCAGCCTCACCGACCTGACGCTGGCCTCGGGGGCCAAGGATGGGGCGCGGCGCGGCTACATTTTTGCCCTGCGCGCCGGCTGGGTGGCCTACTACCGCCTGCGGGCCCTCACCTTATTCGATTTTGAACTGCAAACTCCGCTCTTAAAATGATTCCTGCAACTGAAATCCAACCGGCTGTGGCCGCCGCTGCCGCCGCCGTGCCCGTGCTGCGCCTCACCAATATCGAAAAGGTGTACCAGACTAAAACCATCGAAACGGTGGCTTTGAACCAGGTGAACCTGACCATTAACCGGGGAGAGTTCGTGTCCATTATGGGGCCGAGCGGCTGCGGTAAGTCAACCTTGCTCAGTCTGATGGGCCTGCTCGACGAGCCCACCAGCGGTACGATTGAGGTGGACGGCCGCGCCGTAACCTCGTTCTCCGACAAGGAACTGGCAGCCCTGCGCAACCTTAAACTGGGCTTCGTGTTCCAGAGCTACCATCTGATAAACGACCTCTCGGTGGTGGATAACGTGGAGCTGCCGCTGCTCTACCGCAAGGGCCTAGGTGGCCGGGAGCGCCGGCAGTGCGCCCTCACGGCCCTCGACAAAGTGGGGCTGAGCGCCCGCACCGGCCACTTTCCCAGCCAGCTGAGTGGCGGGCAGCGGCAGCGGGTGGCCATTGCCCGCGCCCTAGCCGGCGGGCCGGAAATTATTCTGGCCGACGAGCCCACCGGCAACCTCGACTCGGTGATGGGCGAGGAGATTATGGACCTGCTGCTGAGCCTGAACCGCCAGGACGGCGTGACCGTGGTGATGGTGACCCACGACGAGCAGCAGGCCCGGAAAACCCAGCGCATCATCCGTTTCTTCGACGGCAGCCAGGTAGGGTGAACGTCATGCAGAGCGCAGCGAAGCATCTCGCTCGGGATAGTAAACCAATCGATTGAATTACTGCTGCACGCGAGATGCTTCGCTGTGCTCTGCATGACGTTCTTTTTACAACAAAAACATGCTTCTCTCTTACCTCAAAATTGCCTGGAAGGTGCTGATGCGCCGCAAGTTCTTCACCTTCATCAGCCTGTTTGGCGTGAGCTTCACGCTGATGATTCTGCTGGTGGTGATGGCCATGTTCGACCACCTGGTGGGGCCGAGCATACCAGTCCGGCGCATTGACCGAATGCTGTTTGTGAACATTATTCGGCAGCAGATGGTGGGCGGCCGCGGCTGGATGAACCAGCTGGCCAGCATTCACTTCGTGGATGACTACGTGCGCCAGCTGAAAACCCCCGAGAAGGTGGGCGTCATGACTGCCACCTCCAACGCCACGGCCTTCACCAAGAGCAAGCTGCTGGCACTGGACCTGTCGTACACCGACGGCGACTTCTGGGAAATCATGGACTTTGATTTCCTGGGCGGGCGGGCCTTCACCGGGGCCGAGGTGAAGGCCGCCCAACACGTATGCGTGCTGAACGAGGCCACCGCGCGCGGCTACTTCGGTACCACCGACGTGGTGGGCCGCACCATCGAAATCGACCTGAAGCGCTACCGGGTGGCGGGCGTGGTGCGCAACGTATCGGCCGCTCACGTTTTTGCCTACGCCGACGTGTGGGTGCCCTACACCCTGAGCCCGCATTACTACAAGGACAACCGCATCAACGGCGAATTTCTGGTGGTGATGCTGGCCCCCACGGCCGCCGCCGTGCCGGCCGTGCGCGAAGAATACCGGCAGATGATGCGCCGGGTGGAAATTCCCAACCCCAAGGAAGTGCAGGCCCTGTTTTCCTACGCCGACCCCATCACGGAGAGCTTCACGCGGGCGCTGCTCAACCACCAGGACCAAACCGTGGACGACGACAACCTCACGGCTTTCTACCTGATAGTGGGCGGGCTGGCGCTGCTGTTTATGCTGCTGCCGGCCCTGAACCTGGTGAACCTGAACGTGACGCGCATCCTGGAGCGCTCGGGGGAGATTGGGGTGCGCAAGGCCTTTGGCGCGACGGGCGGCAAGCTGGTGGGGCAGTTTCTGGTGGAGAACGTGGTGCTGGCCCTGGTGGGCGGGCTGCTGGGCCTGGGGCTGGCCGCCGGGGCGCTGGCCCTGGTGAACGAGGCCCACCCGGTAGCCTACGCGCATTTCAGCCTGAACTGGTCGGTGTTTGGTTGGGGCATGCTGCTCACGCTGGTATTCGGGCTGATGAGCGGCGTGTACCCGGCCTGGAAAATGTCGCGCCTGAACCCCGTGGCTGCCCTGCGCGGCGGCGGCGAACAGAAGTAATTAACGGTTAGTGATAAGTGGTCAATGGTAGATGTCCTTCAACCACTTGCCGTCAGAAAATCATTAACCACTAACCGCTAATCATTAACCACTAAAACCCATGCTCCGCCACCTCTTCACCCTTATCTGGAACCGCAAGCGGGCCAACCTGCTGCTGATTTCCGAAATATTTTTCTCCTTTGTGGTGCTGTTTGGGGTGGGGGCGGTGCTCATCACGGTGGGCAAAAACTACTTCACGCCGCATGGCTTCAACTACGAGCAGGTGTGGCGGCTGGAGGTGCGTGCCGGGCAGGGGCAAACCATGCCCCGTACTGAGCTTGACGATGTGCTGCGCCAGGTGCAGGCTCTGTCCGGCGTGCGCACCGTGGCCCTTACCAGCGGCAACACGCCCTTCATCTTCAATACCAATAGCTCGGAGTTTAGCTACAAAGGCAAGAAGTCGCCCCAGGCCAACGTGTACGATGCCGACGACCACTACGCCGCCGCCATGCAGTTGCGGCTGCGCGAAGGCCGCTGGTTTGCGCCGGCCGACAACGGCAGCCACCACCGCCCGGTGGTCATCAGCCAGGACTTGCGCCAGAGCCTGTTTGGCGACGAGCCGGCCCTGGGCAAAATCTTCACCTGGAGCGACCCCGGTGCAGACCTCAAGTCTGAAGACGAGTTCCAGGTAATGGGCGTGGTGGAACCGGTGCGGATGGAAAGCGACTTCTCGGCCCCCATCCCCAGCGTGTGGAAACGCCTCGTTCCCTACGACACCACCCACTGGGAAACGGCCAACGTGCTGGTGCGCGTGGCCCCCGGCGCGGGCGGCGTGCTGCAAGAGAAAATAGCCCGCACCGTGGCCGGCGTCACCCGCCAATGGACCAGCCAGGTGCGCGTGCTGGACGACGAGCGTCAGCACCGCCGCCTCTATACGCTGGTGCCGGTGGTGGCCCTGTGCCTCATGGGCCTGTTTCTGATTATCAACGTGGCGCTGGGGCTTTTTGGGGTGCTGTGGTACAACATCAGCCAGCGGCGGGCCGAGATTGGGCTGCGCCGGGCCATGGGAGCCACGGGCGCGGGCATCGGCTGGCAGTTTCTGGGCGAGATGATGGTGGTGACTACATTTGGGGTGCTGCTGGGCGGGCTGCTGGCGGCGCAGTTCCCGCTGCTCCACGCCTTCGACTTGCCCGCGCAGCTCTACCTAATGGCCATTGGGGCAGCGGCGGGCGCGGTTTACGCCATCACAGCCCTTTGCGCCTGGCAGCCCAGCCGGCTGGCGGCGGCCATTCAGCCGGCCGTGGCGTTGCGGGAGGAATAGGGCGGCTGAAAAATTTTGCGGTGCTTTGTAACGAACCGGCCCGCCGCCGGTATTCCAGGCAACCCCAGCCGCTGCGGCGGCATCTGGGTAACTGAGTCACTTTTTTCACCACTCCTTTTTTCCTGCTTGCCTTATGAAAACCTTCGTCCTCGCCGCCGCCACCTTTACCCTGCTGGCGCTGTCCGCCGCCGCCCAAACCGCGCCCGAAGTGCGCACCGTGGCCAGCTTCCACGCCATCGAAGTCAGCAACGGCATCGAGCTGCGCCTGGCTTCCGGCACTGCCCAGCGCGTAGAAGCCACCGCCGACGATGCTGAGCAGCTCGCCCGCCTGAAAACCGAAGTGCGCGACGGCGTGCTGAAAATCACCTTCGACCGCAAGCTGAATGAAACCTGGACTATGTCCAAAACCCGCCACCTGCGCGTGAGCGTGACGGCCACTGCCCTCACCGCCCTGCACGCCAGCAGTGGCTCGACGGTGGAAGTGCCCGGTGCCTTCACCACCGACAAGCTCGACGTGTCGGTGTCGTCGGGGGCTACGCTCAAAGCCAAGTTCACGAGCACCGACCTGCGCGCCCAGGTGAGCAGCGGCGGCGTGGCCACCGTGGCCGGCAACGCCCAGCGTCTCGACGTGGGAGCCAGCAGCGGCGGCGTATTCAAAGGCGGCGAGCTGCTGGCCCGCGCCTGCGACGCCAACGCCAGCAGCGGTGGTACCGTGGATGTGGCCGTGCAGGAAACCCTGACCGCCAAAGCTAGCAGCGGCGGCGACGTGCGCTACTCCGGTTCGCCGAAAGACGTGACCCGTCACACCAGCAGCGGCGGTAGCGTGAAAGGGCGGTAGACGAGTAGCGTGGACTCTGCGAGTCCGCGCGTGGGCGAACCTGCCCCTGAACGGTGCCGGCATCAGTAAATGTAGGGGTGGGGTCCGCCATTTACTGATGCCGAAACTGCTCTAATATTGCCTATTTCCCCTTACGCGCGGACTCGCAGAGTCCACGCTACATTTCATCCATGTTCCTCATCGTCGACGACGACCTCGCCATCCAAACGTCGCTGAAGCTGCTGTTGAAGCGGGCCGGCTATCCCACCCAGGTCGTAGCTACGCCCGCCGAGGCGCTGGCCGTGGTGCGCGCGGCTCCGCCCCGGCTGGTGCTCATGGACATGAACTTCTCGCTGGCCACCAGTGGGGCCGACGGCTTGGCGCTGCTGCGCGAAGTGAAGCTGCTGGCTCCGCAGCTGCCGGTCATTCTCATCACCGGTTGGGGCAGCATCGAGCTGGCCGTAGCCGGCATGAAGGCTGGCGCGGCCGAGTTCGTGACCAAACCCTGGCACAACGACGTGCTCCTCCAGACCATTGCCACGGTGCTGGCCCTGCACGAAGCTGAGGGCCCACCGGAGCCCGCCGGCCCCGCCGCCAACCGCCGCCAGCTCGACAAGCAGTACCAGCTGGCCGACATTGTGGGCGACGACCCGCAGCTGCTGCACGTGCTGCGCCAGGTGGGCCAGGTGGCCGCCACCGATGCGGCCGTGCTCATCGAGGGCGAAAGCGGCACCGGCAAGGAGCTCATCGCCGAGGCCATCCACCGCAACAGCCACCGCGCCCGCCAGCCCTTCGTGAAGGTGAACCTGGGCGGTATTTCCAGCAGCTTGTTCGAGAGTGAGATGTTCGGCCACCGGCGCGGGGCCTTCACCGATGCCCGGGCCGACCGCGTGGGCCGCTTCGAGCTGGCCAACGGCGGTACTATCTTCCTCGACGAAATCGGCGAGCTGGAGCTGGCCAGCCAGGTGAAGCTGCTGCGCGTGCTCCAGGACCGCACCTACGAGGTGCTCGGCGACTCGAAGCCGCGCCGGCTCGATATCCGCGTTATCGCCGCCACCAACCGCAACCTGGCCGAAATGGTGCAGCAGGGCCGCTTCCGCGAAGACCTGTTCTACCGCATCAACCTGATTGCCGTGCGCCTGCCCGCCCTGCGCGAGCGCCCGGCCGACATCCCCCTGCTGGCCCGGCACTTCATCGCCCAGCTGCGCGCCACCTACCAGCGCCCCGCCCTCAAGGTGAGCACCCCGGCCCTGCACTGGCTGCGCGCCCAGCCCCTGCCCGGCAACATCCGCGAGCTGAAAAACCTGGTCGAACGGGCCGTGCTCGTCAGCGGCCGCGAGGAATTAGGCCCCGAAGACTTTCAGGCCAACGCGCAGCCCCTGCCCGCCCGCACACCCGAGCCCGGCGAGCTGCCCGCCCCCGGCACTATGACGCTGGACGAGCTGGAGGTGCATATGATACGGCAGTCGCTCACGCATTACGAAGGCAACATCAGTCGTGTGGCCAAGGCCCTGGGCCTGAGCCGGGGGGCGCTGTACAGAAGGTTGGAGAAGTTCGGGATTCCGTTCGAGGCGTAGGCGTAGCACAAGCAAGACGTTCTTTTATAGTTCGCTGGCCTTCCCCTTATGTCCCTCCGCCTCAGATTCCTGCTTTTCGTTGGCATCATCCACGCCGTGCTCATCGCGCTGGCGGCCCAGCTGCGCACCACCAATCCGGCCCTGTTTATCAGCAGCGAAGTGCTGCTGCTCGTCAGCCTGGGGCTGGCGGTGCAGCTTTACCGGGGCTTCGTGCGGCCTTTGCAGCTGATTGCGGCGGGCACGGCCGCTATGCAGGCCCGCGACTTCTCGCTGAAGTTCGTGCCCGTGGGCCAGCGCGAGATGGACCAGCTCATCGGCGTGTACAACCAGATGATTGATGCCCTGCGCCGTGAGCGCGTGAGCCAGCACGAGAAAAGCGCCCTGCTCGAACGCCTCATCGATGCCTCGCCGGCCGGCATCCTCCTCCTCGACTTCGACGGCCGCATCGAAAGCGCCAACCCGGCCGCCGAGCGGTTTCTGGGCCTGCCCGGCGCGGCGCTGCCGGGCCTGCGCCCCGCCGACCTGCCCGAACCCTGGGGCGCGGCCCTGGCCGACCTGCCCGACCAGCAGCCGCGTGCCCTGCGCCTCTCGGGCCTGGCCAGCTACCGCGCCACGGCCGCCAGCTTCCTCGACCGGGGCTTCACCCGCCGCTTCGTGCTGCTGGAGGAACTCACCCGCGAGCTCATTAAGCAGGAGAAACAGGCCTACGAACAGCTGATTCGAATGATGGCCCACGAAATTAATAACTCCATCGGGGCCATCAACTCCATCCTGCACAGCTTCCACCACTACGCGCCCCAGCTCGACCCGGCCGACGAGCCCGACTTCACCCAGGCCCTCGACGTGAGCATTGCCCGCAACACCCAGCTGGCCAACTTCATCGGCGACTTTGCCCGGCTGGTGCGCCTGCCCCCGCCCACCCGCGTCTCCACCGATGTGCACGCCCTGCTGCGCGCCACTGCCCGCCTGCTACAGCCCCAGAGCCAGCAGCGCCGCGTGCACTGGCACTGGCAGCTGGGTGCGGAGCCGCTCATGGTATCGCTCGATGCGCAGCAGCTGGAGCAGGTCCTGCTCAACATCGCCAAAAACGCCCTCGAAGCCATTGGGACCGATGGCAACATCTGGGTGCGCATCACGGACACGCCGCCGGTCCTTATTATCGAAAACGACGGCCCCGCCCTCACGCCCGAGGTGAGCCAGCAGCTGTTTACGCCCTTTTTCAGCACCAAGTGCGATGGGCAGGGCATCGGCCTCACGCTGGTGCGCGACGTGCTGCTGGCCCACGGCTTTGCCTTCCGGCTCGAAACTACCGCCGGAGGGCGCACCGGGTTCCGCATCGAGTTGTAGTGGGAAGTGGCGACATCAAAATTTAGGACTGTGTAACCGTTTTAGTGATAAAAAACTCAATATGTGGGCAATATTTAAAGTGAGTTTGCCGAAATAAATAGTTTTATTTCGAAAAGCACTCTTAAATTTACCCACATGATGACTCGCAAGCAATATCTCGCCGCCGCCTGCCTGGGCGCGCTCCTGTTGTTGGCCGGCGTGGCCGCCTTCATCCCGCAAAACCACCCCGAAGCCAAGCCGGACGCCTTCAACCCCGCCGATTTGGCCTGGATGCTCTCCGCTTCCGGCCTCGTGCTGTTGATGACGCCGGGCCTGGCCTTTTTCTACGGGGGCATGGTGAGCAAGCGCAACGTGATTTCGACCATGCTCCAGAGCTTTATCGCGCTGGGCGTTATCTCCATTCTGTGGTACGTAGTGGGCTTTTCGCTGGCGTTTGGCGATAGCATCGGCGGCGTTATCGGCAATCCGGCCACGTTCTTCCTGTTCAACAACGTGGGCACGGCCCCGCACCCGCGGCTGGCTCCTAATCTGCCGTTGGTGCTGTTTGCGGCGTTTCAGCTCAAGTTTGCCATCATCACGCCGGCCCTCATCAGCGGGGCCTTTGCCGAGCGCATTCGCTTCTGGGGCTACCTGCTGTTCATGTGCCTGTTCAGCCTGCTCATCTACTGCCCACTGGCCCACTGGACCTGGCACCCCGACGGCTTCCTGCTGAAATGGGGCGTGCTCGACTTTGCCGGCGGTACCGTGGTGCACATCTCGGCTGGCTTTGCAGCGCTCGCGGGCGCGCTGGCCCTGGGC
>JALYUI010000027.1 GCA_030853845.1 Bacteroidota bacterium
GCGGCAGCTGCGCCGGGCGCCCCAGGCCGCGCCCGCAAACCCGACCCCCGCCACTGCCTCCGGGGCGGTGCCGGCCCGTCCGCGCCGAGGCCCCCCGGCCCATTAAAAAAACTCTGGGTTTTTTGCCTGCCCGGCCGCAAGGTGCCGCTTCGACGAAGCGCGCATGGCGACCAAATAGGCCTACGTATTCTTTTTTCAGCTTGCCTCACTTTTTCTCATGAAAAAGCTATTCTCTCTGGTTGCCTTTTTATTCCTGCTTATTGGTTCACAGCACCGTGCTTTTGCGCAGGTCGACCTGGTGGTATCGGTGCAGGACAACGCCCGCAAGCCCGTAGTGGGCCTGCCGGTGCACCTCGATAATGCCGGCATCGGCTTCAGCGCCGAACAGCCCACCGATGCCCAGGGCAAGGCCCGCTTCCGGGGCCTGAGCACAGCTGGCAGCTACGCCGTGAGCACCACGGTGAGCGACAAGTTCCAGGCCGTGCGCGAAGCCAACCTGGTGCTGCGCGCCAACTCCAACCCGAGCGTGACGCTGGTGCTGCCCAACATCAGCACCCAGGAGCTGGCCGGCGTGGTGGTGCGCGCCCCCAACAACGCCACCACCATCAACACCCAGAACGCGGAGGTGTCGTCGGAGCTGTCGGCCCGCGAGCTGCGCGAGATACCTATTGAGGCCCGCGACATTACCCGCGCCCTCTATCGCCTGCCCAACGTGACGCTGGCCACCGGCTTCTTCACCGAAGCGCCCAACGTGAGCATCAACGGAGCCAATGGCCTGTACACGAACTACCTGATTGACGGGCTCGATAACAACGAGAACTTCCTCGGCGGGCAGCGCTTCGCCATTCCGGTGGGCTTTGCCCAGAACGTGAACGTGCTCACCAACAACTTCTCCACGGAGTTCGGCAACTCGGCCAACGGCATCGTGAACGTGACCACCAAGTCGGGCTCCAACGACCTCACGGCCGAGGTATTCTACCTCACCCGCCCCGGGCCAAGCATCGACGGCAAGACCGACTTTGCCCAGCGCGACCTCTCGGGCAACCAGGTGAAAAGCGGGTTCCAGCGCCAGCAGTTCGGCTTTGGCGTGGGCGGCGCGCTGGTGAAGGACAAAACTTTCTTCTACCTGAATGCCGAGCAGACCTTCGACTTCAAAGACAACGTGCTGACTTCGCCCGCGCTGGGCGTGAACGCCACCGTGCGCGGCGAGAACAAGTTCACCTACCTCTCGGGCAAGCTCGACCAGCGCTGGACCGAGCGGTTCCGCTCGTCGCTGCGGGCCAACGTGGGCATCGTGAACATCGAGCGCCAGGGCGGCGGGTTGGATGGGGGCGTTTCCTTCCCCTCCAGCGGCAACAAGCAGGACTGCAACTCGGTGGAAATTGCTTCGCAGAACGTGTATGTGGGCCGTAACTTCACCTCCGAAACCGACGTGCAGTACGCCCGCTTCCGCTGGAATTACGCCAATGCCCTGAACCCCAACAGCCCCGACGTGACCGTGCTCGACAACAACGGCGCGTCCGTGGCCTACCTCGGCCATCCCGGCTACCTCTTCGACTCGCACCAGAGCACCTGGCAGGGCCAGCAGAAATTCACGCTGCTGAAAGGCCGCAACACCTTCAAGGGCGGCTTCGGCATTATCAGCACCGAGCATCTGCTGTATGGTGGCGGCAACCCCAACGGCAGCTACACCGTGCAGCTCACGGCCGCCCAGCTGGCCGCGCTGAAAGCCCGCAACCTCGGGCCGGGGCTGAGCATCAATGATATTCCGAGCGACGTGCAGGTGCTGAACTACGGTGTGGAGCTACGCCCGGCCTCCTTCGGCACCACCCAGAACCTCTACAACATCTACCTGGAAGACCAGGTGGCCGTGACCGACCGCCTGAACGTGACCCTGGGCCTGCGCTACGACTACGACAACCTCTCGAAGGGTGGGGCCGAAAACGGCGACCGCAACAACATCGCGCCCCGTGCCAACTTCAACCTGCAGCTAAGCGAGCGTAGCGCCCTGCGCGGCGGCTACGGCCTGTTCTACGACAAGATTCTGTACACCGTATACAGCGACGCTTTGCAACAGAACACCACCGATGCCGACTACAAAACCCAGCTGCGTGAGCTGGTGCGCGTGGGGGCTCTGCCCGCCAGCACCAACGTCGACCGCATTACGTTCGATGGCAACCTGGGTGGCAGCGTGGCCAACGTAGCCTACCTGCAAGGTCCATCGGGGGCCAGCCTGCAAAGCCAGCGCGCCCATGTGGCGAGCTACGAGCGCCGCATTCTGAACCCCAACGGCTTCCAGAACCCCTACTCGCACCAAGCCACGCTGGGCTACCAGTACCAGGTGAATACGAAGACGCGCTTCTACGTCGACCTGATGTATAACCGCTCCTACGACCTGTTCCGGCTGCGCAACGTGAACGCCGTGTCGGAGTATCCGCAGACCAACCCGAATAACGTGATAGTGCGCACCTCGGCCCAGGCCAATGCTACCCGGCCGGTGCCCATTCAGGCCGACGGCAGCGCCATTATTGGCGGGCAAACGGTAACGGGCGTGGCCACCAACGTGGTCGAAACCGAGTCGGCGGGCCGCTCGCGTTACATGGCCGCCAGCTTCAATATTCAGAAAGACGCGGCCGAGGACAAGTTTGGCTACCGCGTTTCCTACACGCTCTCGAACCTGAAAAACGACACCGAAGACGTAAACTTCCGCGCCGCCGACGGCAACAACTACGGCCCGGAGTTCGCCAACTCCATCAACGACCGCACCCACGTTATCAACGCCATCGGTAGCTACTACCCCATTAAGGCGCTGCGCTTCACGCTGGCGGCGCTGCTGCAAAGCGGCCAGCCCATCAACCGCGTCACGGGCAGCTATCTCATCCCCGGCTCGAACCCCGCCGCCTACACCAACGACCTGAACGGCGACGGCAGCTCCTTCAGCAGCGCCTACCTCGGCAACGCCGACCGCTTCCCCGGCGAAGGCCGCAACTCCGACCGCCTGCCCTGGTCGAAAACGATTGACCTGGGCGCGCAGTACACGTTCCGCTTCGGCGAAAAAACCAGCCGCCTGGAGCTGACCGCCGACGTGTTCAACGTGCTCAACACCCAGAACCTGAGCGGCTACGCCAACAACGCCACCCAGAGCAACCAGATTCAGACCGGCGCGGCCGGCTCGGGTATCATCAAGCGCAATGCCAGCGCCCCGCGCCAGTTCCAGTTCGGGCTGCGCTACGCACTGTAGCCCTGCCGTTCACCTCACGGGACCCCTTTGGGGCAGACCCCCTCTTTTTAGAGCGGGTCTGCCCCAAAG
>JALYUI010000029.1 GCA_030853845.1 Bacteroidota bacterium
CGCGGATGGGCGAGTAGAACGAGCCGTCGAGGGCGCGGTGGGTGGGCTGCTGCGGGCCAAACTGCGTGGGCAGCAGCTCGCGGAAGGCCCGCTGGTTGCCGAGGATGCTCTGGGTGCAGGCCAGCAGAAACTTGGAGTCTTCGGCTAGCAGGGGGCGGTTGGCGCGGTAGTAGCTCAGGGCCACGGGGTCCTGGCGGCCGGCCAGGGCCAGCACGTAGAGCGAGTAGGCGATTTCCTTTTTGGCGATGGTTTTTTCGCGGGCAATGTTGCTCACGTCGAAATACTGGTAGGCTTCGGTTTCGCGCTTTTTGAGGCGGAAGGCCAGGTATTTCAGCACCTTGTCGAGGACGGACTTGTTCACCGCGAAGCCGGCATGCTGGGCTTCCTGGAGGAAATGGGCGGCGTAGGCCGTGGCCCACCAGTTGTCGTAGTCGCCGCCCGGCCAGTAGCTCAGGCTGCCGTTGTAGAGCTGCATGCTCTCAATCTTGCGGATGGCTTCCTGCACGTTATAGTTCGGGTTGTAGCGCTGCGCTTTGGCGGCCGCGCCGGTTTTCTGCTGCAAAGTGGCGGCCAAATCGGCGTAGTAGAGCTGCGGGAAAGCGGCCGACACGGTTTGCTCCAGGCAGCCGTAGGGGTATTGCAGCAGGTAGCGCAAATCCTTGCTGAACTCCGTGAGCGGCGAGCGGCTCACCACCAGCCGACTGGTGAGCGAGGCGGGCAGGAAATCGGTTTTCAGGCTGAGCGGGAGCGTAGCCCCGCCGGCCACCACGCCGCTGCCGGTGCGCTTTTCGAGCGAAGCGGCGGGGCGCACGGGGAGTTCTGTGACTTCCTTAAATCGCTCAATTACGTCCGCATTATCTGTGTGGTCATTCCGGTACTTTAAAATATCCGCTTTTACTACAACTGCTGCTTCTCCTATGCCAGTAGCTACATAGCGGAATCGTACTCGCTCTTCCGAATTAGACTTAAGAGTCCGAGGGTGGAATACATCTTCTGATTCTACATAGCTGGTTCCTTGCTCGGGAGCACGTCTGATGGCCCCAGTAGAGGTGCAGCCAACACTGATTTTTAAATCGTTTCCTGTCGTATTCGTCAGCGTCACAGGCACGTCAATCGTGTCCCCCGGACTCATAAATCGCGGCAGCGCCGTCGAAATCACCACCGGGTCGGCCACTTTCATCGTGAATTCGGCCGAGCCGAAGGCATCGTCTTTATAGGCTACGGCCATGATGCGCAGGGCCCCGCTGAACTGCGGCACGCGCAGCCGGTAGCGCACTTTGCCATCGCCGTCGGCGGTGAGCACGCCGCTCCACTCCGACACTAGTTTCACGCGGCGGTTGGGTACGGGGTTGGTGCGGCGGGCCAGGTCGGCGGCGTCGCCCCCGCTGCTGCTGCTGCCGAGTTCGGGTAGGAGGAAGGGATATACGTCGAAGGCCGATACTTCCAGTGCCCGTTTCTGGTAGAAGTAGCCGTGCGGGTCGGGCGTCTGGTAATTGGTGCGCTGCAAAATGCCCTCGTCCACCACGGCCAGGGTGAGCTGGGCGCGCGGCGCGGTCGTTATTTCCACAGTTTGCCAGGTTTGCGAGCGGCTGGCGGCGGGTGCGGCAATGGCCACCGCAAGGCGCGAACCGGCCTTCTCGACGGTGAGCGGCAGGAAGCCCCGCGCCACGGTCAGCGGCATCCGGTCGTTGGCGTTGTGGGCGCGCACGGCCGTGGCGGTCACGTACACGTTGGGCACGTGCTCGCCCTTGATGGGAATTTTGACCTCGGCCGCCTTGCCGTCGGTGCTCACGTAGAAGTGGTCGAGCACGTTGGCCCGCTCCACCGTCACCAGAATGCGGCCCGCGAAAGGCGATTTCAGCAGCAGCCGGGCCGTTTCGCCGGGTTCGTACTTGGCTTTGTCGGCCTCAATGGTCACCTCGCCCTCGTTGTTTACCTCGAAGGAATTGGCTTGCGTATCGCCGTAGCCATAGGCGTAGAACCGCTGCGTGACGTAGCTGGCAGCCCCCGGCCGGCTGATTCTCACCTCGTATTCGCCCGAGTAAATGGGGGTGAAGCTGAAGCTGGTGCCCGCGCCCACGGGCCGCGACTGGCTCAGAATGGTTTGCTCGCGCTGCTGCGACTGGTACACGTAGCGGCCGCCCTGGCGCTCGAGCACGGTTTCCCACAGCATCCGCACCACTTTCACCTGGGCCGGCGCGGTAGTGGGCCGGCCGGCGGGCGTGAGGGCCAGCAGCTTCACCGTGAGCGGGTTTTTAGTGCCAATGAGGTCGGGCAAGTTGCCGATGCCGAACATCGTGGCCTGGGTCTGCACGTCGAAGGTGGCGAGGCGGTTCACGGGCCGGCCAGTTTCGTCGAACACCGTGGTGAAGGCCACGCCTTCGAGCGTGCCGAGGTCGCGGAAATCGGGCACGGTGTAGGCGGCCGTGCCGTGGCCGGTGGCGTCCGTCACGCCTTCGCGCACGGTTTTCTCAAAGCGCGAGGTGAGGGCGCTTTCGCCGTCCTCGCTGTTGCTGCGGCGCTCGCCGCTGTTGATGCTGAAGCTGTAGTCGTCGTAGCCTTTGGGCTGGAAGGTCTTCTGTTTCAGCGAAAATTCGACCTCAAACTTGCGGTCGGCCGCCGGCGGGCCGAACAGGTTCACGGCCGTGATAGTGGCCGTCACGTCCTGGCCCGGTTTCAGGGTGGCGGGGGCGGCAGCCACGGTCACTTTCAGGCGGTCGGGAATGAATTCCTCCACGCTGATATTGCGCGAGGTCAGCAGCACATCGTTGCCGGTCAGCACTTCCAGGGTGTACTGCCCGGTCATGATGCTGGGCGGCAGAATGAAGCTGCTTTCGAAGCTGCCGGCCGCGCTCAGCTTCTGCTGCAAGCTGCTGTATTCCTTGCCGGTCGGCAGCAGCAGGCGGATTTTGAGGGGCAGGCCGGCGGGTGGGTTTTTCCAGTCCTCGGTGCGCAGCACGGTGTTGGTCCGCACCGTGTCGCCGGGTCGGTACAGTTCGCGGTCGCCGTACAGAAACGCCTGGTAATGCGCCGCGTTCGAGGTCAGCCCGCCCACTTCAAACCGCGAGGTTTCGACCCGGCTCTTTGTAAGATTTAGGAACGAGAAGTCGGCCTCCCGCACCGCCGTCACCATGCCCAGCGTGAAGCGTTTCATGCTGGCCGCCGAGTCGAACTGCGCCACGCCGGAGCCGTCGGTCTGCACCGTGCCAATCACCTGGTTGTTCGAGCTCACGAGGTTCACCGTGACGCCGCTCAGCGGTTCGGCCGTGCGGATGGAATTGGCGAAAACCGTGGTGCCGCCCGTGCTGCCCTGCTTCACAATCAGGCCGATATCGGTCACGGCCACCAGCTTGCTCACCTGTAGCCACTGGCGCTCGGTGTCCTGCACCCGCACCACGTACAGCCCCTTCATCGGCCCCTGAAACTCCAGGTCTTTCAGGTCAAGGTTGAGCAGGCGCAAGCCGTTTTCCTTCGGCAGGCCATTCACCGAAATGGTACGCTCCGAAAGCACGTTGCCGATATTTTCGACGTTGTAATACTGAAAGCTGCGGTCGATGTACTCGCCGTCCTCGTCGGAGTTCGATTCGCGGGGCTCGCCCTCGTCGTATTCGGGGTAGCCGTAGTCCGGCTCGCCGCGCAGCAGCTGCTGAATATTATTGGCGTAGACCTTGGCAATGGTTACCTTCACCTTCGCCACCTGGTTGATGCGCAGGCCCAGGTTCCGGTTGCCGAGGGCATCGAGGTACATGGCTTTTTCGGAGTTCGAAAAGGTGAGGCTGGGCCGCTCCTCGGCGAACGAAACCACCTGGCTGAACTTCTCGTTGAGCACGCCGCCGAGGCTGCCGCGCGTGCCCTGGGCCAGCGTAATCTGGTAGGTTTTGCCCACTTCAAAGCCGCCGCGCAGCGTGAACCCGCTTTCCAGCGCCTCCACCGAGAAGGCCACTTTGGGCGTCACGGTCAGGTTGGGCTCGGCATCGGGCGCGGATACGGGCTGGGTGGTGAGCACCGTGACTACGGGCTGGCCGTTGAGCAGCGAACCGGTTAATTCGCGCACTTCCAGGATATTCTGGTCGGGTACGTCGGCCTGGGCGGTGAGGGTAGTGGTGGTGGCCACGGTGCCGGTGGCGGGCTTCAGGCCGGGCGCAATGTCAATTTGCAGCGGCGAGCCCACCTTCACTTCCTGCTTGAAGGTGAGGCCGAGCGTGGCATCCGGCTCGGCGGTGCTGATTTCGACGGCCACCGGCTTGCCGTCCTGGCTCACGCGCAGGCGGGAGCGCACGTCGGCGGGCCGCACGGGGTAGTTGAACACGAGGTTGGCCGCCAGCTCGGCCGTGCCCGCCGCCCGCTTCGAGCTGCCGTAAAACACCTGCGGCGTGGCCATTTTCAAATAAGGCGTGTGGAATTTGGGCCGGTTCAGGGCCAGCTCCTGTTTGCCGCTGGGCAGCGTCGACGGCTGCAAATCGGCCTTGAACACCGTGCTGGGTCGGAAGGGCGTCAGCGGCGAAAACGTGAGTTCGCGCGGCCCCGTCCACTTAAACTTGCCCCGCACGGCCGGCGAAAACTTCACGAACTGCGTGGTGTCCCAGCGGTCAATCTGCCGACTGTCCACCACCGCGTCATCGAACGTGAAGGTGAGGTTGGCGTAGGGGTCGATTTCGTCGCCGTCGGTCTGGGCCATGTCGGCGGCCTGTTCCTTAGCGGTTTTTTTGGAGCACGACGACGCGGCCAGCAGCGTGAGGAACAGCAGCGGCAACAGGGACCGGAAGGGGCGGAAAAGCATAGTGCAGAAAGGGGGGTGGAATAACGCGGGAAAGGTAAGGAGGAAAGAGGGTGTGGTGGTGCTGTCCAGTCCGAGCCGGTTCGTTCTGGCGGTTCGTTCTGGCGTGCGCCTCACCCTACCAGCTCCAGCACCTCCCGCAGCCGCGCCACTGCCCGAAACTCCAGCCCCGCCAGCAGCTCGGCGGGCACGTGCTCGTGAATCCAGTTGGCGTGGTAGGGCACGTGGATGGCCGGGAAGCCCAGCCGCACCACCGGCAGAATGTCGGATTTCAGCGAGTTGCCAATCATCACGAAGTTGGCGGGCGTAATGCCGAGGCGGGCGAACAGACGGCGATAGGTGGGCTCGTCCTTCTCACTCACGATTTCGACGTGGTCGAAGAAGTCGCCCAGGCCGGAGCGGGCCACTTTGCTTTCCTGGTCGAACAGGTCGCCTTTGGTGAGGAGAATGAGCCGGTGGCCGCGCTGCTTCAGCTCCGTGAGCACCTCTACCACGTCGGGGAGCGGCTCGATGGGGAAGCGCAGCAGCTCCTTACCCATATCGAGAATCCGTTGGATTTCGCTCCCATGTACCGCGCCATTGGAGAGCTGAATCGCAGTTTCAATCATCGAGAGCATAAACGACTTGGCCCCGTAACCAAATAGCTGCATGTTGGCCCGCTGCACGTCATAAAGCCGTGCATTGATGGTGTCGAGGTCGGCGTAAAGGGTCAGGAGTTGCAGCAGCTCGGCTTCCACGTGGTCGTAGTGCGGCTGGCAGGGCCAAAGGGTGTCGTCGGCGTCGAAGGCAATAATGGTTTGGGCAGGCATGGGAAAACGACTTTAGAACGTCATGCTGCGCGTAGCGACGCATCTCTACCGCTTCGTTGAATGGCTCATACGAAACGGCAGAGATGCGTCGGCATGCTCAGCATAACCATTTTTATTACGGCTGCTTATTGGATGACCACTTAAAATAAGCAGCCCAACTCGCAGCAGACTGGCTAACGTACTCCGCAAAGCTACCGACCTTTGCCGCCCCATGAAGCACCTGATTGACCTCGAAACCTGGCCGCGCCGCGAGCATTTTGCCTTCTTCTCCGCTTTCGAAGAACCTTTTTTCGGCCTCACCGCCAACGTGGACTGCACTGCTGCCCAGGCCGAAGCCAGGCGGCTGGGCGTGTCGTTTTTCGGCTACTACCTCTACCACGCCCTGGAGGCGGCCAACGAAGTCGAAGCTTTCCGTTACCGCATCGAAGCCGGCCAGGTGTATTGCTACGACCGTATTCACGTCTCTGCCACCCTCGGCCGGCCCGACCACACGTTCGCCTTTTCCTTCATTGAGCAGCACGACACGCTGGCCGGCTTCATCGCCGCTGCCGAGGCCGAAATAGCCGCCGTGCAGGCCAGCACCGGCCTGCGCCTCAACGACACCACCGGCCGGCCCGACGTGGTGCACTGCTCGGCCATTCCGTGGGTGCGTTTCACCAGCTTGTCGCACGCCCGCAGCTTCAGCCATCCGGATAGCTGCCCCAAAATATCCTTCGGCCAGGTTTTTCAGCAAGGCGATGCCCGGCACATGGCCGTATCGGTGCACCTGCACCACGGCCTGGGCGACGGCTACCACGTCGGGCTGTTTCTGGCGGCGTTCCAGCGGCGGCTGGGGTAGGGGAAGTTGATAATCAGAACGTCATGCTGAACGGAGCGCAGCGAAGTTGAAGCATCTCTACCGGGGAAGTATGAGGCAATAATCAATGCCGCTCAACGAAGCGGTAGAGATGCTTCGACAAGCTCAGCATGAACTGTGTTTACAAAGCAAGTTTAAGATGAAAATTGGGGTCAAAATCGCGTTCGTGGGTGAGCAGCGCCCACGCTTGTCGAAGCAGGCGGGCGGCCACGGCGCACAGGGCCTGG
>JALYUI010000036.1 GCA_030853845.1 Bacteroidota bacterium
GCTTTAACGGCGCGGGGAAGCGGACTACAAAGTTCGCGCTACTACCTTGCCGACGTCTCAAACCAAGGTGTGCAGAGCGTCCAAACTTAACCTGACTTCCGGCCCCCGGCCTGCCCTATGCTCAACCCTCTGCTGCCACCCGTGCCCGACGTTGCGGCGGAGCCCCCGGCCCCACCGGCCGGGTGGTTCCGCCGCCGGGTTGCCGCCCCCCTGCTGGCCTTATTGCGGCAGGGCCTGGCCCCCGAAACGCTGGCCCTGACCGTGGCCCTCGGCGTGGCGGCGGGGCTGGTACCTTTTCTGGGCGCTATCACCACTGTGGCGGGCGTACTGGCGCTGCGCCTGCGCCTGAATATGGCGGCCATCCAGCTCATCAGCCACCTGATGACGCCTTTGCAGCTCTTGCTGCTGGTGCCCCTGCTGCGCCAAGGTGCCCGCCTGCTGGGCAATGCGCAGGAGCAGAATCTGAGCCTGGCCCAGGTGCGCCACCTGTTTGCCAGCGACTGGCGCGCGGCGCTGCACCTGTTGTGGCGGGCCGAGTTGGGCGCGGTGCTGCTGTGGCTGCTGGCCTCGGTGCCCCTGGTTGCGGTGCTGTATTTCGTACTGCGGCCACTGTTCCGCCGGCTGGCGGCCAACCGGGGCGTCGGTGCGGCCTAAAGCGCCAGCAGCGCCGTCGCCTGCTCCCGAATCAGCTGCCGCGATAGCTCCTGGCGCAGCCCCAGCACGGGGTCGAGGTCCTGGCTGATGAAGGGCAGGCGCACCCGCTGGGGCAGCACAGCCGTGCCGAGGTACATCAGCACGTCGGTGAGGTGCGTCATGGCCAGCAGGCCGCCCTGGCCGCCGCTGCTCAGGCCTACCAGCGCCGCCTGCTTGCCCTGGAAAGCCCCGGGGTAGCGCAGCCCGTCGATAAAGGACTTGAGCACACCCGGAAACGAACCGTTGTATTCGGGCACCACGATAACCAGCTTGCGGCTGGCCTCGAACACTTCGGCCAGGCGGTTGAAGCCGGTATTAGCACCCATCTGCGCATACAGGGCCGTAGCGGTGAAATCGGCCGGCAACTCGGCCAGGTCCAGCAGCTGGCTTTCGGCCCCCAGCTCGGCGAGCACGGTGTGGTAGTAGTCGGCCACTAGGCGGGCGCGGGAGCCCGGGCGGTTGGTGCCGGCGAGGATGGTTATCAAGGGGCGGGGGGGTAAGTGCTGCGAAGCTAACCGGATTGGGCGACCGAAGTTGCGACCTGTGTGCAAATCAAGCAGGCTACTTACTTTAGCAGTCTTACCGCCCGAACTCCCGCACCAGTCCCGTCAGCGTCTTGTTCTCGGCCACGGCATCGTGCGGAATCAGGGCGTAGTGCCAGGGCTTGCCGCCGTTTTTCTGGTTGAATGCGGTGGCGTGGGTGCATCAGGCTTCGGCGGCTTCCTTCTTGGCCAGCACCACGGCATCGGTCATTTCGGAGCGGCGCTTGGGTTCGAGCATGTAAATGGCCTCGGCGGTTTCGGCCACGAAATCGGGCTGATACTCGGGCATCTCGCCGCCCATTTTGTAGTACAGCTGAAACTGGCCTTTCGCCGGGCGGAACCACTTGTCGGCGTCACGGTCCAGTATCACGGCCAGCACCTGCTCGGTATCGGAATCGAACTTCTGCACCGGGTACAGGCAGCGCTGAAAGCCGCTGAATACGTAGCGAGCCATGTTGCTTTTGTCGGCAGGGGCCAGGCGGTAGTCGGCCACGGGCTCGTTGGCGGTGACAGTATAGGCGCTGGGCTTTAGCTCGGTGAACCCCTGGCTCACCTGCACCTCGTAGCCACCGGTCGAGTCGTCCCAGGCGTGAGCCAGCATCTGCACGTGCACGGCGCGGGCGATGTCGCGCTGGTAGGTGCGCAGCACGCGGCGGCTATCTTCGGCCGACAGGTAGCCGTGCAGGTGCCGCACCACCTGGCTGGCCAGGTCGTAGAGCAGGTCGGCGTGGTCGTCGTAGCTCACATCGTCGAAATCGACCAGCCCGGCTACCACGTAGTCCTCCGGGCGGGCTTCGTCGGCCCCGTCGCGGCCCAGGGCTACCACGGTTTTCTCGCCGGTGCGCAGCGTCTGAATCCACAGCTCGTCGGGCACGGCCTGGTACTTCGGGCCGAATTTAAAATTCGGGGTACTCCGCCTGCTCTGCTCATGCAAGCAGCGGCTTATGTAGCGGCAAGTAAGCTGGGTCGTTTCAACCGGCTGCAATAATACTGATGCGGTAAAGTTAGGTATACTGCCGCGAGGGGCAGGGCCGTACTTTGGGGGATGAATTATCTGGCCCTACGCGAGCGGCCAACGCAGTTTTTGGCCTTGACCAGTCTGCTGCCCGC
>JALYUI010000039.1 GCA_030853845.1 Bacteroidota bacterium
CGCGGATGCTTTTCTTGGTGGTGCGCAGCAGGAACACGGCGCGCTCCATGCGCTGGTATTCGATGTAGTCCTGCGGGTTGATGTTGGTCAGCATCTTGAAATACTGGCCCACGTAGTCCTCGCTCACGTTGGCCACGCCCGAGAGCACCTTGTTCGAGAGGTCGCCGCCGAGGTTCTCCTTGATGTAGTTGAACAGGTCAATCAGGCGGGGGTCCTTAAAGTAGGTGCTGTTGGTGGCCAGCTGCTCCACAAACATGTTGTTGCGCAGCACGTAGCGCACCACTTCCACCACGATGTTCTCGGTGTAGATGTTGATGAGGCGCTCGCGGCCGGGCAGGTCCTGAATGCTCTCTTCCACCACCTTGATGACGAGGTTGGCCAGCTTGGACTGCCCCGAGATGAGGAAGGCCGGCACGTCGAGCGAGGCGAAGAAGTTCACCGAGTCGAATACCTTGGCCTCGAAGCTCACGAAGCTGTGGCTTTCGGCCGCGTCGCCGATAAGGTCAAGGTTGTCGTTGGAAGTAAAGAACTTGTCCTTGTTCGAAATCAGGTCGTCGTTGGTGATGACGCGGTTTTTGTGGTCGATGCCATAGCTGACGCGGGTGGGGCGGCCGCCGGGAATGAAGAGCATTTCGCCCTCCTCCACCACCATGTTTTCCTCGCCGAAGGTGAGATGGCCCTTGTGGAGCAGAATCAGGTTATTGCCGACATCATAAGAATTGCGCACGGTGAAGGGCTGGTGCAGCACCAGGTTCTTGGCCTTGATGTAGCGGACGCCCAACGACTCGATGACTTTATTGTAATCTTCCATAATTTAACTGGCCTAAAAGACCGATGAAGGGAGCGAATTGGATAAGCGGGTGGCTTTCGCAGTGCAAGATAACACCTTGAAATTCACAAAAACAAGAAACCCAGCCGAAAATTGGCTGGGTTTAGTGCAATGAATCTGTTTTTTAGGCAATTCCGGCTTTATTTGAGGATTTCCCGAGAAATCACAATTTTTTGAATCTCGGAAGTACCCTCGTAAATCTGGGTGATTTTGGCATCGCGCATGAAGCGCTCGACGTGATACTCCTTCACGAAGCCGTAGCCGCCGTGAATCTGGACGGCCTCCACGGCCGAGTCCATCGCCACCTTCGAAGCGAAGAGCTTGGCCATGGCCCCCGACTTGGCGTAGTCGGCCCCGTTGTCCTTGTCGGCAGCCGCCTGTAGGCAGAGCAGGCGGGCGGCATCGATGTTAGTAGCCATGTCGGCCAGCTTAAACTGAATGGCCTGGTGCTGCGAAATCTCCACCCCAAACGCCTTGCGCTGCTTGGCGTATTTCAGGCTGAGCTCGAGCGCGCCCGAGGCAATGCCCAGCGCCTGCGAGGCAATGCCAATGCGGCCACCGGCCAGTACCTGCATGGCGAACTTGAAGCCGAAGCCATCATCGCCGATGCGGTTTTCCTTGGGCACCTGCACGTCGGTAAACATCAGCGAGCAGGTGTCGGAGCCGCGGATGCCCAGCTTGTTCTCCTTCGGACCCTGCACGAAGCCGGGCATGTCCTTATCGACGATGAGCACGTTGATACCGCGCGACTTCTTCTCGGGGTGCGTCTGGGCGATAACCAGGTACACCGAGGCGGTGGTGCCGTTGGTAATCCAGTTCTTGGTGCCGTTCAGCAGGTAGTGGTCGCCCATGTCTTCGGCAGTGGTGCGCTGGCTCGTGGCATCGGAGCCGGCTTCGGGCTCGCTCAGGGCGAAGGCCCCGATGATTTCGCCCGAGCACAGGCGCGGCAGGTACTTCTGCTTCTGCTCTTCGGTGCCGTACTTCTCCAGGCCCCAGCACACCAGCGAGTTGTTCACGCTCATAATCACCGAGCACGAGGCATCGACTTTGCTGATTTCCTCCATCGCCAGCACGTAGCTCACGGTATCGAGGCCGGAGCCGCCGTACTCGGGGCTCACCATCATGCCCATGAAGCCGAGCTCGCCCATCTTCTTCACCTGGGCGGCGGGGAATTTCTGGTGCTCGTCGCGCTCAATCACGCCGGCCCACAGCTCACTCTGGGCAAAGTCGCGGGCGGCGTCGCGCACGGCGAGCTGCTCTTCGGTGAGCTGGTAAATGTTGTTGGAAGTGGCGGTTTGCATGGTGGGGTGGGATGAGTGATTCGCCCGCAAAAGTACGGCTTACGCGCGCGGCGGGCAAGGTGAACGGTCTCGGAGGGCTGCTAGTAACAAGCGGCCGGCAAATGGGTTCCGCGCCGACGCGGCTGCGGCGCGAAGACCAGCCAGCCGTGCAGGGCCATTAACTGACCAGCAGCCTAGAGTCCACACGTTTCCGATATCATGTTCTCCTGCCAACTGATTTCCTACTACTTCTACATTCCGTTTTTTATAAAAAACTGCAATATGATTGTACTACATACCGAAAACAACCTCCTACCTTTGGCAATCTGTAGCTGAAATTGATTTTTGCTTTTCTAGGCGGCGAACTTCAAGCAGCACATTTTTTCACTTCTTTTACAAACTTCCTAACTTCTTTTACAAACTTTCTAACTAACCAATGTTTACGTTTTTATCTACCAAAAAAATGGGGGGGGGTATTGCCCTGGCCGCCATTGCCCTGAGTAGCCTGTATGGCTGCTCGAAACACGAAGCGCAGGAGATAAGCCCTTCCAATGCAGTACCGCTCACCAGCCCTACTGCCCAATCGGATACCACGGGTACAACCGTTTGGACAAGCTTTTTAAGCCAGGTGGCTGCCGGCCTTATCAAAGACCCTAAAGGGCAATACGTGAGCAAAAGCACTTACGTACCTAGTGATGGTAAGTCGGCCAGACCAACTCGTCCGAAAGGTGACGATACCAAACGTACCCTGGCCTCTTTGTTCGCAACGAAGGGCTATGCGGGTCGTATTCCGGCCGATGACGGTGGCGGTGGCGGCGGCGGTGCTCCGGTTCCCAACTACACGCATTTTAGCAGCACCGAAATGGTACAGTCCTGGGACGTTCCTCCGGCACTAATGACACCCGGACAGACCCCGAAGCAGCAGGCAACGGCTTCGCAGCGGCCCAATTCGTTCTACAGCACTGAGAACCCGAACGGGTATTTGTACGACCTCAAAATTGTGAAAGGGTCCAGTGCTAACCAAGCTCCCTTCGATGGGAATCCTCATTACCACAACATTCCTATCGATTTGAACGAGGGTGCGGGTGGCGAGTACATATACGTTTCTTTCACGCGTGACCCGTTGTCGGTGGAATATCAGACCCATCCAGCCGGATGTGGCTACAACGGAAGTGGAGGCGACGAAACGCCCCGGGATGCCAACGGAAACACGGTGAACATGCCGATTATGGACATTGATACGGAAGTCCGCTGCTGTAATGCTCCCTGGAGCAACTGTCACGGTGTGTTCACGCCAATGTATGCTCGCCAAAGCCCGGTTTTCAATTCAAATTACTTCAAGTTTCCGGACTTGAATGATGGTGCTGGCGGAAGTTACATTTATGCCTGGCAAACCCGGGTTCCTAATACTGTTAACCGTCCCATAGAAGTTGGGGTGATAACAGGAAATAGCTTGAACATCACTCCCCCTGCTGGTTGGGTCAAAGTAGGAAGCGACCTGAATAACGGGGCTGGCGGTGCTTACATTTTCTTTTGCATTAAGTATCGTTAATTAATCTGTGATGCGCTTCTGCCTACTGTTAGCCATTATCGCTGGGGCTTTCATTTTTCCGTCCTACGCGCAGACTCAACTTCCGACCCCGGACTACCCTCAATTCTATGGGGGCATTTCGTGTATGCTGGGAAATTATGAGGTGACCTATCCAAAAATTGGCAGCTACGATGAAACCGTTTTTTCGCCGGGTTTAACCGTAGGGTATCAGTTCGCATCGCGGGCTGCGGTGCAGGTATCAATAGCAAAAAGCCAGGATGCACTCAGTATCGACCGGTTCATGCCATTGCCGGATGGCAGCACCTACCGATTTCAGCACTACCAGGAAAACCACCAGAATTTTGCAGTTCCAATCATTTTACGTCTTAACGGAACAAGGAAGCCTGAACGTCGCTTGCAATTCGATGCCTTGGCTGGCTTCGTGATAACTCACGCATCGTACAGTCGGGCATTTGAAGGATTCAACGAGCAGCAGCAACCGATTTCCTATAGTGAACAGATTGAGCAAACCACCAATGTTGCCCTCAGCATCGGCGGGGGCATCCGCTACCGCTTCGGCCGACACTTCGAGGCCGTAGGCGATGCCAACCTGAATCGGACACTTAGTTCGGCAGCTGGCAGTGGCTTCGTGAATGTGTACACGCTGGGTCTGCGCTACCGCTTTGGCTATCGTTGATTGTTGCGATGGCTTTTACGAAAAGCGCCCTGCCGGCTGGCGGGGCGCTTTTTTGTTGCTCAATTTTTCTTTTGTTCTGAGTGGCTATCCGAACAGGAAATCAGTATGTATAGCAATAAATTTTACGCTAAGCTGCTGTTTTTCCGGAGTTGCTTGAGGCGGCTACCGTACGCTCGATTTTTAGTTGCTGAAGCCAATTGTAGACGCGCCGCAGGCAAAAGCTGCTGCGAAAGCGGCTTCCTGCGCTGGTTTAAAACCTCAGAATTTTAGTAGGTTGAAGTCCGACCATACTCTGCTCTACTTAAGCAACGGGCAGAAAACGGGAAGACTAGCTATTTGTGGTTCCTCAACTCCCTTATTATCCCATGAAGCAGTGCGCCATTGACAAAATGACGCCCCTTTGCATCAAGCTCCGCCCGTGCCACATTTAGCCCGCTGATAAGGTTGTGACTCGTTGCAATGTTTGCGCGAATGAAACGCTTATCGTTTTTTTTGCGAAGCACTGCTCAATTAAGTCCTGGCTGTTTGCTGCCAGCCGGGGCCAGCCTGCTGCCCTTAGAGGTGCGCGACGCGCCCGGTCGGCTGGTGTACAGCCAGCCTTTACGGCTGACCAGTGGCGAAGCCTCTTTCCTGGTGCGTGAGCTTCCGCCGGGGCTCTATCAGGTACGGCTGCGGTTAAGCAACGGTACCCCGGTAACGGGGAAGCTGGCCGTGAGTCGCTAGGTTGCCGCGCTCCAAACCAGAAACGAGGCCGGAAGCAGTTAGCTTTCGGCCTCGTTCGTTTTACTACGCCCCATGACCCTTCGCCTCCTGAGCCGCTACGCGCTGGCCCTGCTTTTCGTGCTGGCCGGCCTCTGGCACTTTGTGCACCCGGCCACCTACCTGGCCATTATGCCGCCGGTGCTGCCGCAGCCCCTGCTGCTGGTGTACCTGAGTGGCGTGGCCGAGCTGCTGGGCGGGCTGGGGCTGCTCTGGGAC
>JALYUI010000075.1 GCA_030853845.1 Bacteroidota bacterium
CCTTGTTTTCCTGGTTGCTAACAATCCAAATGTATTGGCTTCTGCCGGGCAATTGCAACCCGTCAAAACGCCTAAAAACCCATTTTCCGTGCTTCCGTTACGCTTCCAGCACAGGTCTGGCGTGGCCAGTGTTACTCCACTGTTACCGAACCATTTCGCCGGTGCGGTCGCGGGCTAGCCACATCGCGCCGACTTGTGCCAGCAAGCTGCCCCGGCATCCGAAGCAACGCATTCGGCCGGGATGGGCTGGCTTAGTCTGGCTGCTTCCGGGCACCGCTTCCAGCCGCTAGCAATTCGCAGCCAACTCCGGTTGGAAAACAAGCCCAAAAAACGTAAAAGCCCGAATCTTATACAATTGCGAACGGGCGAGGGCTGCCGGACCAACCCGGGTGCTGCCGCGCCGTTGGTGCCCCGCCCTCAGCCGCCATTTCCGTTTGCACCCGGTTGTTGCCAGCACCAGCCGTACCGACAGCAGCCCAGATGCAACCGTTCGCAATATCCCGCCAGACCAGCGATGCGGGCGGCCAGACAACACTAATGGCCAGCATTAATGCGGCAGCTTGCCCCAGGCGACCGCGTCCCACTTATCCGGCGTAACGGCCAGCGCCTCGGCCGTAGCCGGCCCAAAATGCTCCTCGTAGTAGCTACAAAACCCTTTTAGCGGGCAACGAGCGCAGTTGGGCTTCAGGAAAAAACAAATCTGCTGCCCGTGCCAGTAGTTGTGCTTATGGAAGTTGAAGAGGGTTTCGGCATCCGGCGGCAGTAGAGCCAGCAGCACGGCGTGGGCCTTTTCTACCGATACCTTCGGTCCCAGAAAGCCCACCCGCTGCGCCACGCGGTGCACGTGCGTATCCACCGGCAGCACTGGCTTGTGGAAGTTGAAGAGCAACAGCAGCGAAGCCGTTTTCAGGCCGATGCCGGGCATATCCATCAGCCAGGCCATGCCGCGCTCGGTGGGCCAGTCGGCCAGAAAATCCAGCGCATACGGCCCGCCCGTTTCGGCCCGGATGCGCCGCAGAATTTCCTGAATGCGCGGGGCCTGGGTATCGGGCCAGCGCGTGGTGCGGATGGCCTGGGCCAGGTCGGCCGTCGGCGCGGCCTCCACCCCGGCCCAGTCGCCAAACGCTTCGAGCATGCGGTCGTAGGCTAGCTCTTCGTCGGCGTGGGTGGTGCGGTGCGAGAGCACGGTCGAAATCAATTCGCGCATGGGCGTGCGGCGCGGCTCAGGCGGCAGGTGCCCGTAGAAGTGGTCCAGAATCTGGTGGTCGGCCCAGGCAAGCTCAGATTCAGCGGATTTTAACGGATTGAACGGGGTTTTCGTGGTTTCTGCGCTCATGCTGGCTCTAACGAAAAAAGCTGCCCTCACGGGCAGCTTTTTCAATGGTATCAGATACAGGAATCAATCCATCCAGCGGAGAAAAAAGTGGTGCAGCACCACAAAAAATGTGTTTACTCCGTTGCAATCAGTTCAATCTGTGGTTTCTACAGCTGACCTTTTTTGGCGGCCTTCTGCATCTTGTCGTTGGCGAAGATGGCTACCTCCACGCGGCGGTTGGCGGCTTTGCCGGTAGCGCTGGTGTTGTCGGCCACGGGCTGGCTCGAACCGTAGCCGGTGGTGGTGATGCGGGCGGCATCAACGCCCTGGCCTTGAATCTCGTTCGACACAGCCTGGGCGCGACGCTCCGACAGGGGCTGGTTGATGGCATCCGAGCCCGAATTGTCGGTGTGGCCTTCTACTACTACACTGGTATCCGCATATTTCTTGAGGGTGGCGGCCAGCTGGTCGATGTTGCCGGCGGCTTCCGGGGTCAGGCTCGACGAGTTGGTGCCGAACAGGATGCCCGAAGCGAAAGTGATTTTGATGCCTTCGCCCACGCGCTCCACGGTAGCGCCTTCCAGGTCGCGGCGCAGCTCGGCGGCGGCCTTGTCCATTTTGCGGCCGATGAGGGCTCCGGCGGTACCGCCAACAACTGCGCCGATGATAGCGCCCTTAGCCGTGCCCGACTTGCCGCCAATGAGGCGGCCGGCTACACCACCAGCAACCGCGCCCCCCAGGCCGCCGATGAGGCCACCCTTCAGGGTTTTGCTCATGCCTTTGGGCTTGGCCGTCGATACGGTGGTCTTTGTGGTAGTGGTGGTGGTCTGGGCCTGGGCGAAGCTGCTTACCAGCAGGACCAGCGCCAGAAAAAAGGCGAGCGAAGAACGAAAGAATTTCATGAGAAATAAAAGGGGTTTGAAAAAAATACCGCTGCCTGTGCAATGGGGCGGCAAGTACGCCATTTGCAACCACCTTGCCAAACTCCGGCCACGAACCCTGGCCAATGCCAGTCCAATCCCGCCGTTGACGCGAGCAGCGCAAAAAAAGGCTCTGTCGACATGGCAGAGCCTTTTTAAAAAATATATACTTTGCCCGTAAGGTCTTACTTGTTCTTATGGTAGGCGTTGTAGCGGGCAGGGTCATTTTTCTTATCCTTATTGCGGCCAATCAGGCCCCCGCCAACTACCCCGGCGGCAGCCCCGATTACGGCACCCTTGCCCCCGCCCAGCACGCCGCCAACTACCGCTCCGGCCCCACCGCCGATAACAGCCCCTTTGGCTTTATTGCTCCAGCCCTTTTTGGGCGTTTGGGCCTGAGCCGTGCCCAGCAGCACGAAGGCCACCAGCAGCAGAAAATACGATTGGAAGGTTTTCATGAGGAAATTAATTGCGTGAATTAATAACGGAATGGGGCTTAAACGGCCTGACTCACAGGCAGGTTTCGGGCCTGATTCCGACTTTTATGAAGCGGGGCAGGCAAAGGTCTGGAAAGCAGAAAGGCTGCCCGTTGGGGCAGCCTTTCGCAGAAAACGGCGTCGGCATTGGCGGGGCCGCAGCCCGCGCCGCCAGCTACTACCGATTACAGACGACCTTGCTCGGCGGCCTTCTTCATCTTCTCGTTTGCATAGATGGCTACTTCCACCCGGCGGTTGGCTTGCTTGCCCTCGGCGGTGGTGTTGTCGCCCACGGGCTGGCTCGAGCCATAGCCCTGCGTGGTCACACGGCTCGAAGCCACGCCTTTGGCAATGGTGGAGCTAGCCACGGCCTGGGCCCGGCGCTCCGACAGGGGCTGGTTGATGGCATCGGAGCCGGTATTGTCGGTGTGGCCTTCCACGAGCACGTTGGTGTCGGGATATTTTTGCAGAATGGCGGCCATTTTGGCAATGTCGCTTTCCGAAGCCGAGCGCAGCGTCGCGGAATTAGTATCGAAAAGAATACCCGAGTCGAAAGTGATTTTGATGCCTTCGCCCACGCGCTCTACTTTAGCGCCTTTCATGTCGGTTTGCAGCTCTTCGGCCGCTTTGTCCATTTTATGGCCAATAATAGCTCCGGTGGTACCGCCGGCCGCCGCGCCCACGATTGCGCCAATGGCTGTGCCCCGGCCGCCACCAAGCAAGCCGCCTACTACGCCGCCAATCACAGCCCCGCCGCCGGCACCCAGCAGGCCGCCTTTAGCGGTTTTGCTCATGCCGGTTTTGCGGGTGCCCGTGCCGTTGTTGTTCGACAGGTCGGGCTGGGAAGAACTGGCTTGCTGGGAAGTGGCGCAGGAGCTGAACAGCAGCACGAAGGCCATCAGCACGGAGAGAATCGATTTGGAGGTGTTCATGGAAAAATGAAATGTTGGTGTAATAATCCGGCCCGTATACGCAAAAAACCCGTCCCGGGGCCGGAAACGGGTTTTTCAAGAAGCATGCCGAAAAGACAAAAGGGGGCTAACCGGGTGCTATTGCGCTTTTGCCGTGACGCGTTTGGGGGCCGGGGCCGCCACCGGGGCCGGGCGCAGCATGCCCAGCAGGTCGGCCAGGCGCTGTTTCAGCTCGCGCCGGTCCACGATAAAATCCAGAAAGCCGTGCTCCAGCACGAACTCAGCGCTCTGGAAGCCCTTGGGCAGGTCTTTGCCGATGGTTTCCTTGATGACGCGCGGGCCGGCAAAGCCGATGAGTGCGCCGGGCTCGGCAATGTTGAAATCGCCGAGCATGGCAAACGAAGCCGTGACGCCGCCCGTGGTAGGGTCGGTGAGCAGGCTCACGTAGGGCACGCCGGCTTCGCTCAGCAGGGCCAGCTTGGCCGAGGTTTTGGCCATCTGCATCAGCGAGTAGCCGGCCTCCATCATGCGGGCCCCGCCCGAGCGGGAAATCATGAGGAAGGGCGCGCGGTGCTGGCGGGCGTAGTCGATGGCTCGGGCAATTTTTTCGCCTACCACCGAGCCCATCGAGCCGCCAATGAACTTGAAATCCATGGCCGCCACTACCAGCGGCTGGCCGGCACTCAGGCCGTGGGCCGTGCGCACGGCATCTTTCAGGCCGGTGTTGCGCTCGGTGGCCGCCACGCGCTGCGGGTAGGCTTTGGTATCGACGAAGTGCAGCGGGTCGCCGGAGGTGAGGCTGGCATTCAATTCCTCAAACTGGCCGCCATCGAAAAGCAGCTCGAAATAGGCCGCGGCGTCGATGCG